>JABDRH010000154.1 GCA_013041835.1 Desulfatitalea sp.
CGAACGTTTTCCTGATAATTCGGAAAAGCGGCCTTTCCGGATGGCCCACTTTACCGATACCTATTATGAAGTAAACGGAGTTGCCAAGACCCTTCAACAACAGGTGCACTACGCCTTAAAAAACAAAATGAGCTATCGCATGGTCACCTGCTATTCGGAGGAAGAGGCAACGGACCAGCCCGGCGTACGCAATTTTAAACCCATCGGCACTTATGAACTCCCCGAGTACCCTGAGTTAAAAATCAATTATCCTCCGTTTCTGGAGATGCTGGCCTATTGTTACGACGAGGAGATCGACCATATCCACGCAGCCACTCCGGGTCCGGTGGGCCTCGCAGCCTTGGCCATTTCAAAAATATTGAAGCTTCCCATCAGCGGCACCTATCATACCGCCATCCCCCAGTATGCACAAATTCTAACCGGAGACGAATCAATAGAAGAGATTACTTGGAAGTATGTTCTTTGGTACTACGATCAACTGGATGTCGTCTATGCACCATCTACAAGCTTTAAGGATGAACTTGCGGCAAAAGGACTCGATTCCAAAAAGATCAAACTGTATCCTCGAGGTATTGACATCGTTTTGTTCAATCCGGCCAAGCGCAACGGCATTTTCCAAAACCAATATCCTCTTGGCCAAGGTACCAAATTGCTCTATGTAGGACGTGTTTCAAAAGAAAAGAATTTAGAGCTTCTGGTTAATGCATTCAAGAAGCTGGTGAAAGCCGGAGAAAAAGTCCAGTTGGTGGTGGTGGGTGACGGTCCCTACCGGGAAGAGATGTGTGAGGAATTGATAAATTTGCCGTGTTGTTTTACCGGATATCTGGAAAATGAGAAATTGGCATCGGTTTATGCATCTTCCGACCTGTTTGTCTTCCCCAGTACAACCGACACTTTCGGTAATGTTGTACTTGAAGCCCAAGCCTCTGGGCTGCCGGTAATCGTCAGCGATCAGGGTGGACCCTGCGAAAACATGATTCATGGACAAACCGGCCTTATCTGCCGGTCCGATGATGTAGAAAGTTTGCTTGATGCCATCCAATCGTTATTGTCCGATACAGGAAGTCGCCGGGCCATGGGAAAAGCCGCGCGCGGCTATGTGGAGCAGCGATCCTTCGAGAATGCTTTTTTGAAAATGTGGGAGCTATATCAAGATCCGGATGGCGACGATCTCGTTTCGGCTTTGGCATAGGATCAATAACGATCTTACCATCGCAAAGGCATTATAGTGCTTAACAAAAAGACGCTGACGCAGTATTCGCGCTTCCCGCCGCATCGGATTCGCCCGCGAAAGGTCGGTCAGTAGTTGATAGGATGCCTCCCGGTCATACGGATAAATATCATAGGCAATGGAGAGCAGTGGATAATAGGCGGCGGAAAAATCACTACTTTTTCTTATCACTGAAAGGAGGGGTTCGCTCACCGTTTTATATAGTTTCACTACATCGTTTGTTTTTTCAACATCCATCCCAACACGGATAAAACTGTTCCGTGCTCGCCTATAGGCAGGCAACCGGTCACGAGCCAACAAATCCTCCTCGGTAATGATTTCAGCAAGAATGCCTTCCGGGTTTGGTGTAGCAAGCAATACTCAATAGTATTTTGATGGAATCAGAAGACGTGTGAAAAAAAATCGGATGACTAACTCTGGACGAAAAAAGCCCAAGCGAGTCATCAACACTAAGATGATGTTGTTTGGGCCTCCTGGTGCCGAAGTGGTCAGCAAAGGTCCATAATACATCTTGCTTAAGAAATTTTTATCTACCTTGTCTTTGTTAGCACCTTGTTAGTGGCAAGTCAGAAAACCATAAACATAGAATCGATGAGGCGAATCAATTTTTTTCATAACTTCGGCCTCTTTTCTTTGAATACATAGATGTGTTGACGGAAACTTCGTAAAATGCGGTTTCGTCGACGTTGGATACAAGCGGCTTGCAATTTACGCAATACTTGCGAGGCACGCCGCGACCGGTCCACATCATGTATAGCTTGTGGTTAGCGGAACATTTGGGGCAGATACAGTCAACAAAATACTTACCGTCTTCTAAAGACCTTTTTCTATTTTCTCGTATTCGCTGCCATGTCCGCGACATCCACTTTTCACGTCCGCCGATTCCAAAACTTTCGCCATTTGAATACATTACAATTCTCCTAATTCACAGTGACGCTTACTCGCCTCGATATTTCCTTTGTTTCAGAAGATTGAACATGTTCTATCCTTTTCAGTGATATCAATCTACCGAGCTTTGATTATGCAGCCGTTAGGCAAAGGTTAGAATTGCATAAATATGGAAGTAAGATAAATGTGAAGGTCGGGAAATGAGAAAAACCAAAGTTCTTACAAGATACTAACAAAAACATAACATACATCAAATCCGAATGATTCATATTATCGTATTAATGAACCGAACAACATCCTTCCATTATCCAAGTCAAGTGGAACACCGCATAGAGGTCATGAAGTCAAACAATTATCATAACGATGGGAATTGTATGGAAAACAGAACTTTGCGTAGAAATACCGCCAATGACAAATTGATCAAACTGGACAGACAATTCTACTCTCGGATGCCCAGTCGTATGGCGGCATGGGGTACCCGCCATGTGGAACGACTGCTGGCCATAGATAAAATAAATGAAATTTATTCCCATTTGATGCGCTCCCCTATGGAGAAAAGACCCTTTAACGCCATTTTGAAACTGCTGGGCATGAAGTATCGTGTAACAGATGCAAAAATGGCGGGAATTCCGGCCAAAGGACCGTTAGTAGTTGTTTCCAATCATCCTTTTGGAGGAATTGAAGGTATTATTCTTGGTGATCTGCTAAGCCGGGTTCGGCCGGATGTTAAAATCATGGGCAATTATCTGCTGGAAAACATTGTTCCCATCCGCGATGCCATCATTCCAGTCGACCCTTTCGGCCGTAAGTCATCGATATCAGGTAATGCGAAGATATTTCGACAATGCCTGAGATGGTTGAAAGAGGGAGGGTGTCTGATCGTTTTTCCCGCCGGCGAGGTCGCCCATTATTGTGTCCACCATCGTACCGTAACCGATCCGCCATGGAGTCGCCATGTGGGGGCACTGGTACGGATGAGCCGCGCTCAGGTATTACCCGTCTATTTCCCAGGAAGAAACAGCATTCTGTTTAACCTCATGGGGCTGATTCATTCACGGTTTCGCACCGCCATGCTCGCCCGAGAATTGATTTCAAGAAGAAAGACATCCATCCGTTTGTCCATCGGTCGTTTTATATCCGGTAAACAAATGCAGGCTCTGGATGATGACACGGAATTGATCCATTGGCTCCGGTTTAAGACCTATTTGCTTGCCAATACCGCAGATGAAAAAGGCACATTCCACATCGGGCACAAAAAGATCGGGCGATACAAAAATGAAAAGCCCATTATGCATCAAGCAGTGATTGCAGCAGTGTCCGACCGCTTATTGGCAAAAGAGATAGGCTCCCTGCCGAGCAGCCAAATGCTGGTAACCCACAAGAAATGGGCCGTATATGTCGCCGACAGCCCGCAAATCCCAAGTCTTCTCCGCGAAATCGGCAGGCTCCGTGAAAAAACGTTCCGGGAGGTAGGCGAAGGGACCGGTAAATCCATGGATCTGGATTTGTTCGATCGCTTTTATCGGCAACTGATCTTATGGAACCATGAGACCTGTGAAGTGGTTGGCGGCTATCGAATGGGAGACACCCGTGCCATTTTGGCCCGGTTTGGTCGAAAGGGACTGTATACCCACTCGCTGTTTCATCTCAAAACCGGTTTACTGCGCCATCTGGGGGAATCCCTGGAGTTGGGCCGCTCCTACATTCGTTCAGAATACCAACGACAGCCCAATTGTCTTGCCATGTTGTGGAAAGGCATCTGCGCATACGTGGTACAAAATCCCCGATACCGCATCCTGTTCGGCCCGGTGAGCATCAGCAACAGTTACCATCGTGTTTCCAAGCAGATCATGGTACAATTTTTAGAGCGGCACTGTTCGACCAAAGAGTTGGCCGCCCATGTAAGACCGAGATGCCCGTTGGGAGCCTGTTCCGATCCTCTTCTTTTGGAGCTGATTGATCGAATGTCCGGCAACACAATCGACGATGTATCCATGCTGATTTTCGAGATTGAGGACGATGGAAAACGGGTTCCCGTTCTCATCAAACACTATCTGAAGCTTAACGGCCGTTTCATCGCTTTTAATGTGGATCGAAAATTTAGCGACGCCATCGACGGCCTGGTGTTGGTAGACATGATGCAGACCGAAAAGAGACTGCTCGAACGTTTTATGGGAAAAGAGGAATGCAACCGCTACCGTGCACAGTGGATGCAAGAACAGATCGGAACAGGCATGTAATATAATCGTACCAGTCTTAATACCACTAAATAGCACCCATCAGGAAATGGCCGATCCGCTCGGCATTGACGTTGGGAGATAATTCCATCCTCCATCAGCTATCATAAAACGCGGCCCCCTTTATTATTTTCTAACAATTTCCTAACCGAATCTTATCATCCCGATAGTATATATAACCGCTATTTCATATAAGTTCCGGCTGGTGACTGATGAAAAAAAAGCTGATACTGGTTGTTGATTCAGATCGGTTTTATCGCGATTTGCTCTACCGATGCCTACGCAGTGTGAAATTTCAGGTCATTGCAGTCGATTCCGGGGAAGAAGCCCTGGAAGTCGTAAAGTCAAATTTGATCGATTTATTGATCATAAATGCCACCTTGCCGGGCATGGATGGATTGTCTGTGGTCAATCGGCTTAAAGGAAGTTTGAATACGATGCATATTCCGGTGGTTGTGCTTTCAAATAGCTACAAAGAGAACGATATAATAACTTTTTTGGATTCAGGGGCGGCGGATTTTATCACCAAACCTTTTAATCCTGTTGTCCTGAACGCCCGCGTCCGGGCCATATTTCGAGGTCAATCATTCAGACAACAGAAAAATAGCGCCATGATACAATATGATGAGTTGTATATCGACTTACGAAAGAACAATATCCGCGTTGCCGGCCGGCAGATTCACCTCACTGCTACCGAATTCAAACTGCTGGAATTTTTAATTTCAAAACCTGGTTGGGTGTTCAATCGTTTAGAGATTGCCGAATCGATTAATGGAGAAGGTGGGGCTGTAACCAGTGTGGGAATGCACATTACCAATCTTAGACGTAAAATGGGGGCTTACGCCGGCTATATCGAAACGGTTCGAGGCGTTGGTTATCGTTTTCGAGGTGACATAAAAATGCCGTCTTCAATCCCCGTTTTATAGGTTAATGAATATTTGAATATTTTCTAAAGACTAAAGATTGTTTTTTAACAATCCGATTTTGAGAGATAACCATGCAAGCCGAATTAAAAACAAGTTCCAAAATCAAAGACAAACAAGCGTTGGAGCCAAATGGCGCACATTGGAGAATTGGTTTGGTAGGCCAAAATACGTTTCAAAACCGTTTGCTCAAATCGGTATTGAATGAAGGCATGAAACAAAACAGCGATTTCGAAATATTGGAGCAGTGGAGTTGCAGCGACGAAGCTTGTACTTTCGATCTTATCCTATGGGACGGTTATTCCATGGATGCAAATACAATTTGGTTCAAACTCAACCTGGGCGGAGCGCCTAACCCGATGGACCAGCCCATCGCCCTGTACAATATCGATCCAAGGATCGGTGTAGCCTTCGAACGACAAGCTATCGGGAAACGAATTCACGGTGTATTTTATACTGATGAAAAACCTGAGTATTTTCTTAGAGGGATCAAGAAGATATTGAATGGGGAGTTGTGGTATTCCCGTAAAACAACCTCCGAAATTCTCATGGATGCCGGAGCATATCGGGCCAGTCTCTTATCCGCAGAGGCAATGCTAACACGCCGTGAAAAGGAAATTTTAATCGCCATCGCTTCCGGCGCCAGCAACAACGAAATTGCATCAGAGTATTTTATCAGCCTTAATACTGTAAAAAGCCATATTTCAAAAATCTATCGCAAAATCAGTGTGAAAAACCGTTTGGAAGCTACATTGTGGGCTGCGCGATACATGTAAGTTCACTCAATTTCAATCATTAATGCCATCCTTATGAACTGCTGATTGTCCAATCGCCAAGTCTTTATACAGGCGTAGAGCCGTGCAACGGTATAGCAATAAGCATATTCCAATTCTCTTTTTTATCCCCACAGTTCAGATCGCTTTGCGATGTGGAAAAGACATTTCGGCTTGCCGTTTGCCTTTTTCACAATATCTTCTAATACCTATCTGATATTTACGCATCCAATATAATCCCTACGCCTTGCCAATATATCATACCAACACCATACCTATGATCAACCGGACCCACAACCCTGCCACCCTATATATTTTAATTTCTCACTCTTTACATGCGACTATTTAAAAAAGATAAATCAGAATAAAAGCCCACCTTCGGACGATATCCGGAACTCAGTAAATATGATTAATAAATCTCGAACAAAATATCGAATGAACTATTGCATGTTCTTTGATCAGATTTGAGATAAAAGATGTCGAAAAGTCAGAAGAAATACACTCGGATGAGATGTTGACTTCTCTTGAACAAAGATCAGAAAAATACACAAGAAAATACTGTTTATAGAACTTCTCATGGACGCAGCCGGCCGGTGTATTAAACTATACAAGAGCGCCCTCGGAAGATCTAACCCGGGACCTTTGCCGACCGGCGTAATGCCGGGACCGGAAAGCCCTCTTAATTACCATGCGGGACCTTTGCCGACCGCTTGTTGCCGGGACCGGAAAGCCCTTTCAAAACTGCTGCGGAAGCTTTGCTTGACGGCTCTATATGTTTCCGTTGGAAGTACAGTATGGGGCTTTCGGTACAATTGTAAGAAATAATTGGACCGGAAATTATCGACAACGCGTAAAAGTAAAAGGAATCGTTCATGGAAGAGTGCAGAACCGACCGACGTTTTGAGCTGAAATTGCCTTGCTTGATCTATGCTGCAGATGGATTGAACGGAAGTGTGAAATGCCAGACGGTTACATCCAACGTAAGCGTCGGCGGTGCGCTGGTTGAGACTGATTTGCAACTGCCCATTGGAAAGAGGGTTTCAATAGAATTGTTGATCCAGAGAGATGAATTGTTCGGAAACGACCACAATAGTTGCATCAAACTTCGCGGCCAGGTAATTCGCGCCGATGAATGCTCTGTGGCCCTCTCTTTCGACAAGGAGTACTGGATCGTAAGGATATCCAATGTGTTTGATTTTCGAAAATGGAGATTGGAAAAGGTCTCAAAAACGAATTCAACCATAAAAGAGACTGTTTAGAATTGTTTGCCTCTTCTCCTATTTGTTAGATCATAGCGCTAATTTAGAGCCAACGACATAAAAGAGGAAAAATCATGAAAAAGATCTTATCAGGAATAGTTTTTGTACTGTTTGTCGCTTTCAGTAACGTCGCACTTGCGGATTTCGAATATGGGCATCTCAACATTGCCGTTTATAACGAGGCCCTCAATAGCGAGACCATTTATGATTTGGGCGAGTTTGACGAGAGCTATCTCTCTTTCAGCAATTACAAACTGGGAAATATCGATATCGGTGAAAACGTAACTTTAAGCGCATACGTTTACGGAATCGACGGTCAATACTACGGGTATGACGTTATCGTAGCAGCGGATGCGGAACCGGGAATCGATGGTAGCTATTTCTCTTCCGGTTATCAATTCGCACTCGCCTTCAAGGATATCCAAGACACATTCACCAGTGGTGTTGAGCATGAGACGGAAAACGCCAACTCTTTCGTGAACAGGATGGGGGATAACTACGCCGGCTGGTCTTCCATAGCCGGATCCGCATGTATCGACATCGCCGACATTGCCGATTCCGGATACATCGAAACAAGCCTGTTCTACTACGGTCCGGATGTAAACGACTTATGGGACTTCGAACATTTGCAAACCGCCACGCTTCGTTTGGAGGAAACCGGTGATTTGTATCTCATGACCACCGTTCCAGTTCCTAATGCGGCATGGATGCTGGGAACCGGCCTTGCGGCATTGATGGGACTTCGCCGCAAAAGGCTTGGATAAATAAACAGAAATTTTATATTTCGCTAATGAACGGCTAACATTATGTTTTTAGAAATAACACCCAATTCGAGAACAACACGTTCTCGGAATCAATCTTTTCGTTACAATCAACGGAAAAAAGCGCCAGGAACTTTCAGTGGCTGACTGTCATGTCCGGGCAGCCGATTTTCACATTGAACAGTTGAGAGAACCAGAAAAAATGTCAAACATGCCGGCAAAAATAATTGAAAAGCCCAAATCCAGTCAGATGAAAAAGCTTGAGAAGGTGGTCGAGTATCTGAATGGAATACGCGATGAGAAATTCACAGGATACATCAAAATTAACTATACCCAGGGAAATGTCGGTAGGGTAGAGAAGTTTGAGGAGATATTGAGAAAATGACTGCCGCTATTTATAAAACAAGGGAGATGGATTCTAATAACGGTGCCGTTTCCATATGGAGGTCTACGAAAATGAAGAAGATCTCAGGAATTGCACTGATACTGTTCCTCTTATTCAGTACCACCGCGCTGGCTGGTTTGGGCTCCGGTTACCTGAATATCGCCTTTTACAACGAGAGTACTCAGGAGGAGGTGATTTACGATCTTGGAAAGATCGGCGTTGATTTTAACCTTACCGATACGAATGTGCTACTCGGCAACATCTCCTCAATCGGCTCCTATGAAAAATTCGGCGTCTATGCCGCAGACATCGACTTTAACACTTTTTATGGGTATGACGGCCTGGTGGGTTCCATTGGCGAACCGGGAATTGACGGCAGCCCTTACGTAAGCTCTTCCGCGTTTTTGAGCGCACAGGTTCTTATTAATGCTACATATGATAGCGGAGAAGTACATGAAATCGGTTATGTTTCAGATCCCAACTCCTATTATGTATTAATGGGCGACGACTACGACTTCTGGGGTGATCCGGGTGTGGGTGCCATTGACATCCCCTTGGAAGGCAGCCTCGAAATCGGCCTGTGGTACTATGGTGTAACCGATTGGGTATCTTATGAACTCCTTGTTCAAGCCAGGCTGACTGTATTTGCCAACGGCGACATCGTGCTGAACGCCCCATCAGCCGAGAACAGCGATCCTGTAATCAGCAGCATTGATGCGACAAACCAGATCATTGAAGAGAATCAGACCCAAACGCTCACCGCTTCAGCCGAAGATCCGGACGGCGATCCATTGACATACTCCTGGTCGAACGATTTCAACACGGAAACATTGACAGGAAATCCGGTTGTTTTTACCGCACCGGAAGTCGACCGGGACGAAACCATCACTTACACCTTGACGGTATCCGATGGGAAAGGCGGTATCGCCACGGATACAATCGCAATCACCGTGACGGATATCCTGTGGCCTCCTGCCGGTGTGTCCATACAAGCTACACCAGGCACCCTTTCCGCAGCAGGCGGGCCTGTGGAGCTGATGGCGCAAATAGACGGATGGGATCCGGAGGATGAGGATCTGGTATGGTCCTGGTCCACCACCTATGCAGGGTTGAACATCACCAATGCAGACATGAGAAACGCCGGCTTCACCGCGCCCGCAAACACCGGGGATACGGCCATCATTATCCCCATCGATCTTCAGGTATCACACTCCCGGTACACCGGCAGCGCGGATGCAACGACGGTCAATGTGACGGTTAATCCCACAGCTGCGGAAAACCATGATCCGGAAAATGTAGTTGCCGGAGCATCACCGCTATCGGTCACAGCCGGAGAATCAATAACCTTGACCGCCGAAGCCGCAGACCAAGATGGAGATACGTTATACTACACTTGGACCAGCAGTATCGACGATGGTTGGTCCCCCGCGGAAGCTGCATTCAACGGCGATACGACAGCCGGCGTTTCGGCGACTATCGATTACCAGACCGACGGACAGATCACATCCCAGCAGACCATCGTGTTTACGCTGAGCGTAACGGACAAACAGGGGGGAGTGCCCCAAACGGCCCAGATCCAAGTGACCGTATTTCCGGCCGGTCAGGCGATCTCCGTTGTCGCGTTCGCAGGAGACGACCAGTGCGTGATGTGGGGAGATACAGCGACACTCGACGGCAGCAGCTCGACCGGAGAAGGCCTGAGCTACCAGTGGACCTATGAGACCCAGGATATACCAATCGAGAATTTCATCAATACGGACCAGGCCGTGGCAACCTTTACGGTACCCGAAGGAAGCATCCCGACGACTCACCTGACCTTTTCCTTGACTGTCACCGACGCAGAAGGAAAAACGAGCACGGATGAATGCAGCTTCGTTACCGGTTATTCCACGGAGATGTGCACCTACATGCCGGATGCAGACGCCGGAGAGGACCAGAATGTGTTTGAGAATCAGCTTGTCCAACTGACAGGCTCCGGCGTCCACGAACAGCAGGAAGATGTGACCACCTACACATGGATCCAAACCCAGGGTCCTCCGGTGCAACTCGCCGGTGCCGACACAGCCGTTCCAACCTTTACCGCTCCGGTAATCAGCGGCGATCAGGAAGTCCTCGCATTCAAGCTTACCTTGACCGATACCTACTGGGAGTTCGAATCGACAGACTCCGTGCTGGTTACGGTGAACAAGGCCGGTCAGGCGAGTTCCGTCGTCGCGTTTGCAGGAGACGACCAATGTGTGATGTGGGGAGATACAGCGACACTCGACGGCAGCGGCTCGACCGGAGAAGGCCTGAGCTACCAGTGGACCTATGAGACCCAGGATATACCAATCGAGAATTT
>JABDRH010000160.1 GCA_013041835.1 Desulfatitalea sp.
TACCGCCGCCATTGCCGAGGAGATGGGGGATGTGCTGTTCCAGGTGCTGTTTTTAATGCATCTTTTTCACGAGGCGGATCGTTTCGCGCCCACCGATGTTTTGGAAAGGAATCTTGCGAAAATGATCCGCCGGCACCCCCATGTGTTCGGCGCGGATCAGGTACCCGATGCCGGTCAGGTCAAGCAGCGCTGGCGGGAAATCAAGCAGCAGGAAAAAGGCGACCACAATAATGAATCCCTCATGGACACCGTGCCTTCGGGATTGCCGGCCTTGCTGCGCGCCTACCGCATTTCCGAGCGCGCCGTGGGCGCCGGCTTTGACTGGGACGATGTGGGGCAGGTGGTGGCACAGGCCGAGTCGGAATGGGTGGAATTCAAGGACGAGCTCAATCGCATCGCCGACACCGGTGAAAGCGCCAAGCGGCGGGCGGAAGAAGAATTGGGTGATGTACTGTTCACGCTGGTCAACGTGGCCCGAAAGGCGGGGCTTCACCCCGAGCGTGCCTTGGCCGCATCGACCCGAAAATTTATCCGCCGCTTCAAGCAGATGGAGCATATGGCCGCCGATCGGGGCAATCGACTCGAAGATGTACCGCGGGCCGATATGGAGGCGTATTGGCAGGCGGCAAAAAAGACTGAATAAGGGCTTGCGCATAAATGCTGAACTTTTTGATGCGCGAGCCTATGCGTTTTGACAGGGTTGCACCAACCTGGGGCAGCGGTCGGCGCGGAAACAATAAACCGGCCAGGCGGCCGGTTTAGGGCAGGGAAAAGCGGGGGCGATGTGCGCCCTAGGCGCGTTCATCTACCGGTTTGTACGATGGCGGCACGCGGAAAATGAGATCACCGTTTTTGTCATACTTCTCATATACAACGGTGTTGTGGTCCAACAGGTATTTGGATGTGCCTTCGTCCCGGGTTTTTTTTGACTCGGATTTGCCACCCGATGCGGCATCTTCAACGGGCCTGGCCTGCCGGACTTCTTCAGCTTTCTCTTGGGCAACTTGTTTGTCATGAATTGCGCCGCCGGGTTCGATTTTCATGGCGGTGCGAAGTGCGCCTTCGCCGATATTGTTAATCATGATGAACCCCCTTTCTTCCCTTACAACTGGATGGGAGCTGCCCCTCGCCATCCTTGTCCGGACCCATCGCCTATTCCACAGGCTTATGGGTCGTCGCAACCGGTTCGCCGGGTACGGCGTTTAAACGCTGTACAGGCAAAGAGTTGCTGGTTTTCCGATTGTTCTCGTCTATTGCACTATATGTGAATTCCACATCCCAATGTGAAGCGCCGTTGTTTCTGACATTGGGAACCTTGGTTTTGCGTTGGGCCAATATCTTTTCAAATCCTTTTTGCGGATCCAGATGGGCCATGTGATCCACAATTTCTGCCGACACTTTGTCAATGAGCGACTGACGTTGATCACTGCGGCTCAGGGCGACTTTGTCACCGTGTACCTGGGGTGTCTTCGGCCTTTGGATTCGATTTGTCGAATCTTGGCTTAGCTGTTTGCGGTACACATTGAGCACATTGTGAATTTGATAGCTTTGAATATACATTTCTAGTCCCTCCGAGATCTATATCGGCGATCCCTCGGGCAACTTAAGAAAAAAATGCAGCAAACTGCTTTTTTCTCTAATTATTTTCAAATATGTTTAAATACAATGAGTTGAAGGGGATGCTGGTGGGCCGGCGCTTGATGGAAAACAGCAAACGGATACGCACCCGACGCACCCGTTTGCCACTTTTTATGACGCTATGCCAAACCGAAGATCAGTCGTCGAAATCGCCTTGCGGACCTTTATCCGATTCGATGGTTTTGGCACGTTCCACGATTTTTTCACGGGTCCATTCATACGGGTTTTCAATACGGTCGGCCTTGGGGCCGGGATCGTAACTGCCGGCCTCGAGAATTTGAGCAACAGCCAGCGGCGCCGTATCCTTGGCATTGAGCACATCGATCAGCATCGTATAGACAAATTCTTCCACGCGCTGAGCCATACGGTCGCGCACCCCTTTGGGCTGAGTCAGCAATTTGCTCTCAAATGGAAGGTTCAGCTTCTTGTAGTTGCCGCCTGACCACTCCTTGGCCTTGGCATGGGCTTTCATCTCCTCCCACATGGCTTCGGTAACGCCCTGGTCCTTCACTTTGATAAATTGTCCCGATTTATCCAGGATGGCATTGCCGTAATCGTTGACCTCAAGGCCCCAGGAGATCATTTGCAGCGCCGTGGCGACGTTGGCTTTCGTGGTATGGGTCTTCTGAACGATTTCGCGCAGCCGTTCGGAGCTGTTGCCCGAGGTGCCGTGCTGGGCGCCGGAAACCTTATAGGGCACCAGGGCATCGTGGATATCGGCGGTCAGGTCGACCTGAATCCCCTGGCCGCTGGCTTCAATGCCATGGGTGGTGCCGTTGTTCAGGGCGATCCAGTTGGGAAAAACGTCATGGGCATTGAGCCCTTGGATGAGAAACAGGGCTTCTGATTTCGTTGAAAGGCCCTGCTTGCCCTTGATTTCTCCCACTTCGGTTTCCAGACCGGCCCAAGTCGGGATGAAGGGCGCCAATTCAATGGCGGCCAATAGATTTTGGTCGTCTGGCATATGGGAGGCATCCACGGCGATGGAGGTGATCCCCGCATCGAACATTGAAGGAATTTCAGTTTTGGCGATATCGATGTCCTGGGCGTTCTTAATGCCGTAGTGATCCGCGTGGATGGCTACCGGAACGGTGATGCCCATCTCGTTGCACAGGGCGTCCACAGTGCGGGCCATGTTCCAATAGTTGGTCGCACAATAGGCCCCGGTGCCCCCTTCGGATTTGGCGATTTCAATGATCAATACCGAATTGGCGCGCTGGGCGGCTCGCAGGGCACCCCGGATCACGAAAATATTGCGGCCGTTGGCGGCGATGCTGACGCTTTTCCCCTTGGCCAGCATGGCCAGGTCGATGTACTTGCCGCTGACCAGCAAGGCCTGCGAATTGGGAAACAGGTTTTTTATGTTCGGCGGCCGGCCTACCTGCAGCGCCTGGTTGAAGTCCGATCGTGCCACGTTCGACATACTTAGTCCTCCTCTTGCTTTTTGGCTTTTTCTGACTTCTCGGCCTTAACGCGTGCATTGAAAGCCTCCACCTTTTCATTAAAGGCATCCCTTTTCTTTTCGTAGGCTTGAATGCGCGAGTTAAAATCGATGATTTTATCATTATACGCTTTGATTTGATCGGGTGTTACAGCATTTTGCTTGTCTTCATCCAGTGTGCCGCGCTGTTGCATTAAAGTTTCATACTCCCGGTTCAAGGCATCTTCCTCTTGTTTGAGCTGTTGCCGCCCTGCTGTCGGCTGATCATCGTCGGTTTGCGTTGTTTCGGGTTTTGCCGATTTTTCAGTCTTGATCGCGGCAGAAGGGGGGGGCGCGGAGGGTTCTTCATAGGATTTGGCCTCGTCGCGTTGATCAGCGGGCACATTGCTCAAGTCGTCGGTGTACAAGATGTTGCCGTGTTGATCGACATAGCGGTAAAATTCGGCCCCTCCGGGTTGCACACCAAGGAGTAGGATCAACATTGCTGTTGGAATGGTAAAAAATTTCATGTTGTAAACACCTTCAATTGGGTTGCGCTTGCCTACCACGTTTACGAATAGTTAGAAACTATGGTATGTTGCATTAATTAGGCTTGTGTAAACGCCACTATATGGTTTATCAACAGATTATGTCAAGGCTGCCTGATGCCGGCTCGATACAGACTCGGCGCTAGCGAACGGACAAAATTTGATCCATTGCTTGAATTACCGCAAAGACGCGGCACATGTTGACATATTCAACAAAAATCGTTATTTGCACCTTCATACCGCTTGCAGTGCGCGCCGCTGCTTCCTGGCGGGCATGATGCCCACATGGAGGGCTTAAGAGATGGACCAAAAACAAAACAGAACATCACAGCGGAACCGAATTCGAAAGGGTGCCTACCTGCTTCCAAATCTGTGCACCACCATGAATATGTTTTGCGGCTTTTATTCGATCGTCGCCGCTATCGACGGAAATTACATTACAGCCGCCTACGCGATTTTGATCGCCGGTATTTTCGACAACCTGGATGGCAAAATCGCCCGGGCCACACGCAGCACGAGCAATTTCGGCGTTGAATTCGACAGCCTGGCGGATCTGTTGTCGTTCGGCATGGCGCCCGGCATTATGATGTATCTATGGGTCCTCAAACCACTGGGGCGTATCGGGTGGTTGGCTGGGTTTTTGTTCGTGGTCTGCGGCGCACTCAGACTGGCCCGCTTCAATACTCGGGCAGGCAAGAGTGACGCGCGATTTTTCCTTGGTTTGCCCATCCCCGCGGCAGCCGGGATGACGGCGGTCACCGTGATGTTCTGCCACAAGTTCGGTGTCGCGCAACAGTCGTATCCCTTTATTTTCTTGGTCCTGCTCTATGGGCTATCCTTTTTGATGGTCAGTACCATTCGATACAGCAGTTTTAAAAAAATTGCGCTTTTCAGCAGGATGAATTTCAATGTCCTCGTTGGTGCCATTCTGGTGTTGATATTCATTGCGGCGCAACCCGCCATTGCGCTGTTCCTGCTTGGGGCCGCCTATGTGGTGTCCGGCCCGCTGCTGACCCCGTGGCAGCGCCGGCGGGCACGCCGGTTGCGCGAGGAGGCATCTGAAGAAGAAGACCAAGTGTCGGCCCCGTAACGACATGCACTAAAACAAAGGTAACAGACACCGGGACGACTGCCGAGTCGCATACTTCCGGTTATGACAGTTTAATGAGCCAACAGCGGCCCCATGGGCCGCGGTTCTTTTATGGCACAAAGGAGTCAACATTGGATAGAGTCCCCATTACCCAGCAAGGCTATGAAACCTTGAAACAAGAGTTGACCAACCTCATGAGCGTCGAACGCCCCAACGTGATCAAGGCCATTGAAGAGGCCCGCGCCCACGGTGACCTTTCTGAAAACGCTGAATTTGAAGCGGCCAAAGAGCGTCAAGCATTCATAGAGGCGCGCATCAATGAACTCAACTACAAATTGGGCAACGCCCAAATCATTGATCCGGACACTCTATCCAAGGATTCCGTGGTGTTTGCAAGCCGGGTTCTATTATCCAATGTCGATACGGGAGAAGATGTGGAGTACCAACTGGTTGGTCCCGACGAATCCGATATCAAAGAGGGACGCATCTCGGTAACTTCACCATTGGGCAAAGCCATCATTGGGCGGCGGCCTGGTGAGGAGATCGTGCTGCAGGCGCCAGGCGGCAAGCGAATTTACGAGTTGGTTGAGATTTTATAGATCCCGGATACAAGCATATCGCCCAAATATCATGGAGGTTGAAGTGGCACGGATTACTATTGAAGATTGTTTAAAAAGAGTGGACAACCGGTTCAAGCTGGTCCACATGGCTGCCTCGCGTGTACGGCAAATTCGCGAAGGGTCCGAATACTTGGTGAATTCTCCTAAGAACGAAGACATTGTGGTGGCGCTGCGCGAGTTGGCGGCCGGCAAGGTCGTGACCAAGCGTCAACTTCCCGAACCGGAATAGACAGCGGATCCTTATTGCCCAATTGCCCGAACACACCAAGACATACAAGGCCTTGAACCGGACTTTGGGAAAAGCCCTGCATGCTTACGGCATGATCGAAGACGGCGATCGTATCGCGGTCGGGCTCTCCGGTGGAAAAGATAGCTGGGCGCTGTTCTGGCTTCTTTGGGAGCGATGCTCGCGGGTTCCGGTGGAATATACACTATTGCCCATTCACATCGATTTGGGTTTTGAGAACGGACCCAGACAGGCTATCGATACCTACATGGGGCGTATGGGTCTGAACGTGCATATCGAAGCGACCCAAATCGGATTGACGGCCCACAGTGATGAAAACAGGGAGAACCCTTGTTTTCTATGCGCCCGCAAGCGGCGGCAGCGGCTTTTTGAAATCGCCCATTCGATGGGATGCAACAAGCTCGCTTTAGGGCATACCAAGGATGACCTGATCGAGACACTTTTCATTAACATGCTTTACGCCGGTACGATGAGCACCATGTTGCCTTTGCAGCCCTTTTTCAACGGTCGTATGACGGTGATTCGGCCGTTGGCCTTCACCAATGAAACGCGCTTGGATACCCTGGCTGAGCAGAGGCAATGGCCGGTGGTGCCGAATCCGTGCCCAAGCGCCGGGCGATCGAAGCGGGCGGAGATAAAAACAATGCTCGAGTCTCTTTACCGAAAGAACCGCAAGATCAAGGGCAATATATTCCGGGCCATGCGGCACGTAAACCTGGATTATCTCCCATGAATCCGAATCGTTAAGTTGCATGCCGGCGGAGGTTGATGTCAGGGAAAGACAAATGAAAGACATACAAAATCAAAGGGATACACGCAATATCCCCATCGACAAGGTCGGTATTAAAAATTTGCGCTACCCGATCACGGTGCGGGACCGCCGGGAAGGTCGTCAGGCCACCGTCGCGACCATCAACATGTACGTGGATCTGCCCCACCAGTACAAAGGCACCCACATGAGCCGCTTTGTGGAGATGTTGCACCTGTTGAAGAGTGAGGTCTCTCTTAAAAATTTTGCTGCTTTACTGGACCAAATGAAACAGCACCTGGACGCCAAATCCGCCCACATCGAAATCGCCTTTCCTTACTTTATTGAAAAAAAAGCGCCCATCAGCGGCGTTCCAGGTTTGATGGACTACAATTGCCGCATTACCGGTATCAGCAATTGCGATAATGAGGTGGACCTGGTTTCCGAGGTTGACGTGCCCATCAGTTCGGTATGCCCTTGTTCCAAGGCCATCAGCGCTGAAGGGGCGCACAATCAACGCGGCCAGGTCACGCTGCGGACCCGTTTCAAACGCTTTATCTGGCTGGAAGATATGATCGAACTGGTCGAATCGTGCGCCTCATGCGATGTTTTCTCTGTGCTTAAGCGGGTCGATGAGAAAGAGGTGACCGAGCGCGCTTACGGCAACCCCAAGTTTGTCGAAGATGTTGTGCGCGACATCGCCTCCCGCCTGAAAGAGGACAATAACATCACCTGGTTCTCGGTCAGTGCCGAAAACTTTGAATCGATCCACAACCACAGCGCCTACGCCCATATCATGAGCGGACCGGTGCCTCATAAAGGTACAGGAGAGAAACAATCTCCTCATCCTGGATTTTAAGGCAGTTCGCTTTCTAAAAGTTCCATTATCCGTGCCGTACTTTTCCCCGGTGTATTGATCAACACCACAAACCGGTACAGCCCGCCGTTGGCCGCGGTGATATAGCCCGCACGGGTGCGGATGCCCTTGAGATGACCGGTTTTGTAGTATTGACGCCCTTGCCGGCGCATGAGGCCGTGGTGTGGTGCGAAAGCTTCCAGGAGCGTGAGCATGGCGCGGGCCGTCATGCGGTTTTGCCTTGAAATGCCCGAAGCTTCCACGATCCGACCAGTTTTCAGGCCAAGCGTTTCGCCATAGTAGTCCTTAAGGGTGTTCAGCCCTTTGTCCAGGGTGCCCGGCGGGCCGTGGACCTGGGCGCCCATGGCCAGCAGCAGTTGGTTGGCGATGAAATTGTTCGAGAATTCGAGCAGATCACGAATCACATCGCTTACCGTCTTATCGGATGGACTGCGCCACAACAGCCGGTCGCGGCTTGGATCAACCGGGTCGAATGTCAAACGATTCGTGGTGCGGATACCGGCCTGGTTAAAAAAATAACGAAACAGCGCCGCTACATATTGCAGCCCCTCATTGCGATTCGCCGCCAGGGTGATGCGCCCTTGCCGGAGTCCCGAGGCCTCGATTTTGGGAATCACCCCGGATAGCAAGGGCGTTTGAGGCTCGGCGCTGATCCAGGCGCCGTTTTCCTGTTTAAAACACACAGTGTTAAAATTGACACACAGCGCACCGTTTGGCGCGTCGTAAGGCTGATTGGAGCGTCCGCGCCCGGGAATGACGATGGGGTAGGCAAAGAAGCTGTCGTCGAGCACCAGCGCATCGATAGCTTCCATTTTGCCGGATAGGACCTGTGCCATATGGGCAATGCGCTCGGATACGAGTAACGGATCGCCATACCCCTTGATGATCAACGTGTCACCGGATCGTAGGTAAAAGTCGGTGCTAAAACGATATCCAGGCCCCAGGTGGTGCAGCGCCGCCAGGGCGATGAGCACCTTGAGGGTGGAGGCGGGTATCAGCAGTCGGTCGGCATTCACGGCGCAAATCAGATGGCCGTCCGGACCGGCGGCCATGACGGCATCCGAGGGACCGGCGATGGCCGCCAGCTTTCGGTTGAGCATGCCAGCCGTCGCTGTGATGCGCGTATCCGAGTGGCCGATCCCATGCCATCCACAGACCAGCATAAACAGCAATACAATGCCGCCCGTACGCCGTTTCATCGATCGAGATCCCTTTCCGCAGAGTTTTTACGACTGTTTCCTAGTGGCATGACCAGGAATATTTTTCAAGATTGCGCATGTCAGTCCGATAATAAGGATAGACCGTC
>JABDRH010000168.1 GCA_013041835.1 Desulfatitalea sp.
CTGTTGCACGGTATCGTCTATTTTTTCCGGCAGCGTCACCAATGTGGAGCGGATGTGGCTGTCCCGCAATGAAACGGCATCGCCTTTTTTTACCCGCCACTCCTCGATATAGACGTATCGAAAACCGTCTTGTTCTGCTTCGAGGGGCACGGGTTTGGCCTTGATGCGCTTCCAATAGAGATATGGGTCGTTTACCTTTTGCTCTTCCGGGGGCTCTTTTTGGGGATCGGGCGGTTCCATGGGGGTCATCAGGGCTGCCAGGGCATCCGGGCCGATGCGCCACTCGGGCTCGGCCTTGACGAACCCTTCCGGCACGGGCGTGTAGAGCCTGAACCGTTTAGGATGGTGGTGGCCCTGCTCCCAGTTGGCGTCCCGCACATCCACGGTGCGCATGGCGATGTCCGGGTAGCCGTTTAGATAGGGCGGTATGCCGTGGGGCGCGCTTTCATGTTGCCAGCGGATCTCCTCGCCGCCGAAACGGCTCTTGATGCTGTGGGGCGTGGGCGCGGCCGGATGCACCTGAATGGGCCGGGATACTTTCCTGAAATCGACGGTGACGGCCGGGGTGCCGGGTCGTTTGGCCCAATGGGACGGCGTGTTCGGATGTTCAGGCCAATCGGGCTCGCCCAGTTCGCGCATGGAGGATTTGCGCAGGCCCACCCGGGGGGTGGCGGCCACGCTGCGATGCCCCTCGAAGGCGATAATGGGCATCTGGCCCACGGCTTCGGCGATCTCCACGGCCGCGCCCACGGTGCCCTTGCGCTTGCGCCAGGCGATGGCCTTGGCGATCTCCCGGCGCCGGCCCGCTTCGTCGGGCGATACCAGGCACACATCCAGCAGATCGGCAAAGTAGGGCAGCAGCCAGGCTTGACAGGTCAAGGGCGAGACATCGTCGAGGCGTTGGTAGAGGGTGCCGCGCAGTTGGTTCAAAAGCTGGGCAAAGCCTTGCAGGAATCGCCGGAGGTCTCCGGGGGAATCCTTATCGCCGTTGTCGCGATCCCGATAGACGGCCGGCAGGGCGCGCCAGAGCTGCCCGGCGGCGTCATGGATATTCTCCGGCACCAGGGAGGCCTGGATCAGCTTGCGGTAGTCGCTCTTTTGGCTGAGACTCATGGCTGGTACTCCGTGGGTTGGCGGCACTCGATGGCGGCTTCATCGGCCACAAACCAAATCTGCCTTGGTTCGGCCCCGACGACCTGTGCATCAACATAATCCTGTTGAAACCGGCAGACGCAATCCTCCACCCCGACAACCGCCTCCACGGCGGCGTATACTTCGCTGAGATAGAGGGGCTCGCCGATCCGCCGCTTTACAACGCCGAAGGTTTCGGCCAGGGCGGTTTTGACCGCCGCCTGGACTTTGTCCGCTTCGTAGCGGCCGGAATCGACCCGGATGTCAATCTTCAGTTTTACCTCTTTGGACTCGTGCTTGGCCACGGCCACCCGTACGGTCGGCACGGCCCGGCGTTGCAGATAGTCGCATAGCTCCTTTTGCAGGATCGTATCGATCTCGTCGCCTTCGGTCATCACGGCCACCACGGTGACCCGATCAAAGCGGCCGGCGCCGCCGATGGTGTAAAAGGCCCGGGCTTTGATGATCGCCCGGTGCTGGTTGGCGAGCTGCTCGAAATCGCTCACCGAGACGCAGCGCTCCAGGGCCAGGAGCGAGGCCGAGGCGTTGTCGCGCATCTCCTCGCGCCTCTCCATGTCCTGGCCGCCCTTGGCCTTGAACGGCTGGCGGATCGATGCCACCAGGGGGTGGGGGTGCACCAGGCGGTCCAGGGCGTTGGGTGGGACGCAGCCATTGCGGCCCGCACCCACGCGGTAGGCCACGGTGACGTTGTTGGCGCCCGGGGGCAAGGCGCGGCCGTGGCGGCCGTCGCCGAAGCGGAGCTTGAGATGGCCCTCCTGGGTGGTGGACAGGGTGTAGTGGCGGTCGGCGGGCCCGCTCTCGTCCAGATGGGATACCGCGTGCCACAACTCGTCCTGGATGCGCACCGCGATATCCTCCCTGGCGCCCCGGGCCAGGCGGCTGTCTGGGATGGTGGCCACCTCGGTGCGCTCGAGGATGAGAGACTCTTTGCGGTCCGCGCCCGCGCCCGATCCCATGAGCGCCGAGGGTTGACGCTCTCCGTGACCGGCCGGCACGATGTTGCCGTAGAGTTTGAGGTTGCCCTGGGTGAAATCTTTCCCAAGCTTGGGAGATAAGGTAAGCTTACCGGCTTCCTTATTCACGGTTACCAGCTGGGCTTTGTCATCTCCGTTAAAGGCAAGGAGGGGCTGCCCGGCCGAAGGCTCGGGGGATATTTCTATCGCATCCACGGCTGCATCATTTGCATCGGCCCCTGCAGGCCGGCTCTCGCCGCGGTAGTCGGCCTGGAGTTCCACCAGCTCGGCATAGGCGCTCTCCGCTTCGGGCTTTTCTTCCGGTGCGTCATCGGAGAGAGGCGCATGGGTCATATCCAGCCGGAGGGCGAAGGAGGGGGCGTGGCGCTGCTCATAGCCTGCGGCGGGTTCTTCGATCTCTTTGATCTTTACCGGGCACCATTTGTCGTCATCAAATTTGGCCGCGGCCCAGTCCCCGACCTTGACGCCGTTGGGCTTTCCGTTGAAGAAGAAGCGGTTGCCGTCGGGTCGGTTGTACAAGACGATGGTTTCGCCGAGTTCCGTATCGATTTTTCCCGCGCCGTCGGGTTTTACGGGGATGTACCAGAGCTCACCCGTGCCCTTGCCAAATGGGATCCTTTCGGATGTGGCAGCTCCGGATGTTGTGGCGTTTTCTTCAACCCAATAGCGAAACAGGGGAGGTCCTGATAGGCTGGGCGTTCGTGTTTCCGGCCAACCCTCATCCCTGCCGTTCTTGCCGAAAAGGTCGAGAAAGGCTTCAAATACCAACTGACCAGTAGAAGGTATCCGGGCATCTTTGGTTTTGATCATCGCGCCGATGTTGACCAGCATATCCGGCGAAATCGGAAAGCCTGCTGCAATGCTTATTGCGCCGAACAACCACTTTATAAAGCTATCAAGGTTATCACTCTGACCCTCAGGGAGAACTGGACGTATAAGATCTTCGGAAAAGGTAAGATTTGGCATACTGCCTTCTTCAGTCTTGGGTATAAAAGAAGAGAACATCTTATTAGCAGCAAACTCCTCAACCAATCCTATGGCCTTTTCAGCAACGGTCTTTGACGGGATGGTGAAGCTATTTTCGAGTTTCACCGCTCTTCGGACCTCGATCGTCCCGGAGTAGTCATTAAATAACGGCCAGATATCATCATATTGATATACACCGTTTTCTCCATCGGGTAGCCGGAAAGGCTCTTTATGCGGTTTCAGCGCGACACCAAACGCATCGGCTCTTTCCACTTCTGCGAATTTCCATTTTTTATCCTGGCCGGAAGTTTTGCGCCACGCGATGATTGATCCGTCCGCCAAACCGTGGGGCATTTTGGCGCGTCTAACCGATGGGCCGTTGATCCACGGGTTGCGTCTGAACCGCGGCGATGATTTCAGTCTGGCATCGCCCGCTTTAAAACCCAGCCAGCCGGTCGCCCCCTGGTGATGCAACGCCAGGCGGCCGTCGACAATCTTTTCGATAAACGCGGCATGGACCCGTTCGGCCGCGTCATTTTCCACGATCAGGACCGAGTCTTCGGCCTTTACCGGCGCTTTGGGGGCCGGTTGCCAGGGGGAGGGGCTACCAAGCCCGCCATCCAGATC
>JABDRH010000169.1 GCA_013041835.1 Desulfatitalea sp.
AAAGGTTCTACATTGTCCAGCCTTACCATATATAGTTTCAGTCGATTAATACCCCTTTTTGATAATTTTGGTCCGATTTCCTCATGTTGTTACCATATTTCTTTGAGAATCAGCTAATGCTCCCATGTCGATTGGCACAAGTTTACTTTCGTTGAAAAAAGCCTGATGCTCCTGAACGTAAAGAAGAATTTCAACAATATCTATTGGCATATCATCGCAACGAAACCAAGTTTGACCATCGACAGATAAAATTGGAAAAGGAGTGGATGCGTTTTTTACGACTAAAGAAAACTTCATGTTTCATGCCTTAATCTTTTAGACCGATACACCAAATTGCGGTTCAGTAAACAGCCTGCCCTGCTTCTAAAGAGGTGTTCAACGCTGCAACAGCGCCCATAGGCCGCGGGTGATCTGCTCGGCCGAGGCCGGCTTGAGCAGGTAGTCGTCGGCATTGGCGTACAGCTCCCGGTCCCGAGAAAAGCGTCTGGTAAGATGCGTGGCGGATTCGGCGGTGAGGATCATAATGGGGATGCGGCAATAGGCTTGATCCGCTTTCAAGGTGCGACACACTGTGAGGCCGTCGGTCTCGGGCATGACCACGTCCAGGACAATGGCGTCAGGCGGATCGGCCTTTACCTTCTCCAGGCATTCTTTGCCGTCGTAAGCCACCACGACATCGAAGCCGGACTGCTCCAGGATGCGCTTGACCACGGCGCAGTGATCCGGCTCGTCATCCACAACCAGTATTTTTTTCTTCTGAGGCATGTGGAACTTCCCCGCCGGAGCGGCAAGGTTGGTGCGATGCGCCGATGTCTTCAGTCTGGGTGCAATCGATCGTTGACAAGCCTTTAAAAAGGTATTTCACCAGCAGGGTAAACAGAACTCCCCCCCCTGCCTACCCTGCTACCTTCGTGCTTTTTACTTCAGTGGCCTGGGCTTGCCAATCGTATTCATGGACATGCGAAAAGTGTTTTAATCAACTCTGGGCCGTGGCAGTACGCCGGCGCGTTCCGCGATTTCGGGCACCTTGTGCTCCCACTCGATGGCCATAAGATGCACGCCGGCAACGCCGGGCATCTGTTTGAATTCTTCGATCTGCTCAATGGCAAACTTGATTCCCTCTTCCGCCATTTTTCCCTTGCCGGCGCCCTCGATGCGCTTGATCAGCTCCGGCGGCACATCCATGCCAGGCACGAACTTGGACATATACTTGGCCATACCGGCACTCTTCATGGGAGTCACGCCGGCCAGAATATAGCATTTTTCAGTCAACCCCATAGCCACTGCGCGCTTCATGAATTCACGAAATCGCGGCATGTTATAGATACACTGGGTCTGGATGAAATCAGCGCCGGCGTCGATCTTATTGGCCAGGCGATACACGCGAAATTCCGTTGGATCGCCGAAGGGGTTGCTGGCCGCGCCGATGAACATTCTGGGCGGCTCGTCGATCTCTTCTTCATTTAGAAACTTTCCCTCGTCACGCATTTTCTTGACCAGGGCGATGAGCTGCATGCTGTCAATATCGTAGACATTCTTGGATTCAGGGTGGTTGCCGAACTGCTGATGGTCGCCCGAAAGGCAGAGCATATTGCGGATGCCCAGCGCATGGGCGCCCAGTATGTCGCTCTGCATGGCGATGCGGTTGCGATCACGGCACACCATCTGGAAGTTGGGCTCGATACCCGCCTGGACCATCAGGGCGCTGGCCGCCTTGCTGGACATGCGCACCACCGCGGTCTGGTTGTCAGTGACGTTGACAGCGTCCACCATGCCGCGCAGGGGGGCCATCTTCTCATTCAGGTGCGCCACATTGGCGCCCTTGGGCGGGCCACACTCACCGGTGAACGCGAAATGGCCTGCCTTGAGGACCTTTTCCAGGTTGCTGCCCGATTTGTAACCGTTGTCGCTCATTTCACCAACTCCTCCCTTATGCTTCTGCGGGGTCCGCCGTCACGGGCTGTGCGCCAATCTTTGGCCGCCCAGTATATGCGCAGATCTTCCAAACGCCCCTGCTCGGTCTTTTTCTTCACGATAAGGTCCCAAATGCAAACAATATCTTTGGAGACTTCACACAACCCGCTGGCACTGCCGCCGCATGGGCCGTGCTGCAAGCTCTTTGAGCAACGTGCGATGGGACACATACCGTCGAAAAAGTGGGTGATGCAGCGGCCGCAGCCGGCACAGCGCTCTTCCCAAATCCCATGCTGAGTCGCACCCCCCATGAAAGTCGTGTTGACCGTGGGGAAAAATCGCTGGCTGGGGTAGGCCTCGGACAGAAACTGGGGCCCCACGCCGCACGCCATGGAGAGTACCGCATCGTACTGATCGTACCCATCGCGCAACTGCTCCACATATTCGGGATCGCATTGGCGCTCGAGTATACGCTCTTCGATCTGCAGCGGCCGCCCCTGCTTTTTGCGGGCAATGCGCAGTATCGAAGCCAGCACCTGGACCTCTTTCAGTCCGCCCGCATTACACACAGTGACACACCCCTTGCAGCCGACCAGCATGATATTGTCGTATGGCCGGGTCATCTCCAGAATTTCTTCCAGGGGTTTTCGGTCAGCAATAATCATTTCTTCACCTCAGTTTGATTGATGCATTGATGGGTTGATTAAGTCCTTTGCACCGCTGAAAGGGACATGCGCCTTGACCAATCAACGATTTCGCTATTGCATCGCCGCAGACTCGACGCACGGATTCAGTGGACTTGGACCCAATTCCTTGGCGCGTTCGGTCATCTCGGTGGCGATCTCGGCAAAGCGTGGGCCCTGGGCAGACGAGAGATTGTACATCTCGATGCGCCCTTCATCCATGTTGATCTCTTTCAAGGTGCGTTTCACATACTCGACTTTGCGGCGGGTTTTAAGATTTCCTTCCAGGAAATGACATTCACCCTCCAGTCACCCGGCCACATAGACGGCATCGGCACCGTCCTCGATGGCCCGCAACAAATGCAAAATATCCACCCGGCCGGTGCACGGCACCTGGATCACCTTCACATTGGGGGGATAGTTCAGCCGCATGGAGCCGGCCAAGTCGCCGGCCGCGTAGGCGCAGTACTTGCAGCAAAAGGCGACCACCTGGGAATCGTAGGTTGCGCTCATGGTATTTCCTTTCTTTTTTGTTTTTGGGCCGTTGGGCCGTTGCCCGTTGGCCCGTTGGCACACGGTACGGCGGTTGGGTATAAAAAATCCTTTGGTAACTATTCAGCAGCGCTCCCGTTTGCTTTTGCGACCCGTTATGCTGCCCGCAACCCCAACGGGCAAGCGGAGCAACGAACCAACGCTACCCTGCTTTACACTCAGTGAACAGCGCCGCCGTCTTGGCGATCAACTGTTCGTCAGTGAAATGCTTCAATGTAATGGCCTTGCCGGGACATTCGGCCACGCAGCAACCGCAGCCTTGGCAACCGGCCGGATCGATGACGGCGTAGCCCTCCTGGCCGATGTAAGGCACATGATACGGGCAGGTGCGCACGCAAGTCAGGCAGACGGCGCAACGGTCCGGGTTGACCACGGCAGTGACCCCGCCCACCCAGATGGCCTCCTTGCTCAGGATGGTGGATGCGCGGCTGACGGCCGCCTGGGCTTGCGCGATGGTTTCATCGATGGACTTGGGATAATGGGCAAGCCCCGCCATGAAAATGCCCTCGGAAGCGAAATCCACCGGCCGCAGCTTGGCGTGGGCCTCCACCAGGAATCCCTCGGCGTTGATAGGCACCTTGAACAGCTCGTACAGGTCCTTGTTCTCGTTGGGCAACACGGCCGTGGCCAGCACCAACAGGTCGGGGTTGAGCTCGATGGGCCGGCCCAGGATATGGTCCTTGACGGTGACACTGGGGGTTCCGTCCGTCACGCCAACCACCGGTGGTGCATCCAGGTCGAAGCGAATGAAAATCACACCCATCTCCCGCGCCTTACGGTACAGATCTTCGCGAAAGCCATAGGTGCGGATGTCCCGGTAGAGAATGAAGACATTGGTCTCCGGATTCTTTTGCTTGAGGGTGATGGCCGACTTGACGCTATGGGTGCAGCAGATGCGGCTGCACGAGGGCCGCTCGGGGATGCGCGAGCCCACGCACTGGATGAAAGCCACCGATTCAGCTTTCAAGGCGCGCGGATCACCGGCGGTCAAGGCCTCATCCATCTCCTTGTGGGTGAGGATATTGGGATGCTGACCGTAGGCATACTCAGTGGGTTGATATTCCCGGCCGCCGGCGGCCAGAACGGTAACGCCATGCTCCACGGTGATGGTCGTCATGCTCTCGCCGCCCGTGGCGACGGTCGTGGCAAAGTTGCCTAAAATGCCGGCGGTTTCAATGACCTCCGAGTTGAAGTAGGTTTTGATCTTTGGATGGCGCTGGACCCGTTCGATGAGCCCTTCCACGTAAGGCTTGACCGATTCACCCTGCCAGGTGGTCCGCAACCACAGGGCATTGCCGCCCAGATGGTCGGAGCGCTCCACCAGATGAGTCTGAAAGCCCTGGTCGGCCATCCCCAGTGCCGCCTCCATGCCGGCCACGCCGCCGCCCACCACCAGTCCGGCCCGCTGCACTTCCAGGCTGACCTGATGCAGCGGCTCCACATAGGCCGCCTTGGCCACGGCCATGCGCACCAGATCCTTGGCTTTTGCAGTGGCCATGTCCGGGTTGTTCATGTGCACCCAGGTGTTTTGATCACGAATGTTGGCCATCTCGAACAAGTACTTGTTCAGGCCCGCCTCACGGATAGTCTCCTGGAACAAGGGTTCGTGTGTCCTGGGGGAACAAGAGGCCACCACCACGCGGTTGATGCCCATTTCCTGGATGACCTCTTTCATCTTGTCCTGGGTGTCCTGGGAACAGGTGAACAGGTTGTCTTCCACATGCACCACGTGAGGCAGGGTCTTGGCGTACTCGCGCACGGCCGGCACATCGGCCACGCCGCCGATGTTGATGCCGCAGTTACAGACGAAAACGCCGATCCGCGGCGCCTGTTCCGTCACATCCAACTCTGGCGGCAATTGCCTGGAGCGAATCAAGGTTCCCCTGGCCGCGGCCAGGTTCTTGGCGGCCGCGGATGCGGCGGCCGAGGCTTCCATCACCGACTGGGGAATATCCTTGGGCCCCTGGAACACGCCGCACACATAGATCCCCTCACGGTTGGTGGCCACCGGCGTCAAGTCGCTGGTCTTGGCGAATTTGTGCGAATTTAATTCCACGCCCAGGGTGCCGGCCAGACGCACGGCATCATCGTTGGGGGCCAGCCCCACGGAGAGCACCACCATGTCGAAAATCTCCTCGACCAGCTCGCCCTCGTCGTTGGCGTAACGCAGGCGTAGATTGTCGCCCTCCAACGGATCGATGGTGTGCACCCGGGAGCGCACGAAACGCACGCCCTTTTCATCCTTGCAGCGCATGTAGTAGCGTTCGAAATCTTTCCCATAGGTACGCATGTCCATAAAGAACACGGCCGTATCCAGGGCTTTATCGCTGTGCTCCTTGGCAATGACGGTCTGTTTTGCAGCATACATGCAGCACACGGCCGAACAATAGCTGTGGTCGCACTTGTTGATATCGCGCGAACCGATGCACTGCAGCCAGGCGATCTTTTCAGGCTCCTTGTGGTCCGAAGGACGAACCAGGTGCCCCTGGTAGGGGCCGGACGCCGATAGAATACGCTCCATCTCAAGGGCCGTCACCACGTTGGGGTGGTTGGCGTAGGCGTAATACTCGTGCTTGCTCGGATCATAGGGGGTAAAGCCCGGGGCCAGGATCAACGATCCCACCTCCACAACGGTACGCCTGATCTGCATGCCGTGATCGACCGCCCCGGCCAGGCAGGCGTCCACGCACTGGTAGCACTCGGAGCAGATACCGCACTTAAGACAGCGGTCGGCCTCCAGCTTCGCTTCGTCCCCATTGTAGCCGAAAGAGACTTCCAAAAAGTTACACGCGCGCGCTTCCGGGTCAAGGCAGCGTACCGGCACGCGCGCCTTCTTCTCTTCATAAGCGGTTTCGGGCTTGACGTACTCCCAGGTCTTCTCGCGGCCCTGCTTGAGATCCAAACCGTTGACAAAGCGGTGGATGCTCTCGGCGGCCTCCTTGCCGCAGGCCACGGCTTCCACGACCGACTTCGGGCCATAGAATGCGTCGCCACCGGCAAAAACCCAGTCGATCGGCGTCTGCAACGTCACCGGATCGGCCTCCAGCCCGCCGGGACGCGACAGCGCGATATTTTGCTCCGTGAGGCCCGTGGTGTCGGTACTCTGGCCGATGGCGATGATCACCGTGTCGCCGAAAAAAGGCTGGCAGGCATTGTCGTCATAGCTGGGGTTGAAGCGGCCATTATCATCGAACACGGCGGTACAAGTCTTGAACTCGAGACCCGACACCTTTTTATCTTTGTCGATGAAAAAACTCTTGGGGCCAAAACTGTTGACGATGTTGATGTCACCCTCCAGCGCCTCTTCGATCTCGTGCTCCCAGGCGGGCATCTGTTCGCGACTTTCCAGGCAGATCAGCGTGACGTTCTTGGCGCCCTTGCGCTTGGCGGTCAAGGCCACATCGATCGCCACATTGCCGCCGCCCACCACGATGACATCCTCGCCGATGTTCACCGCTTTGCCCATGGCCGCGTCGCGCAAAAAATCCACCCCCTGAAGCACGCCCTCGGCATCCTCGTTCTCCACGCCCAGCCGGCGGCCGCCGTGCAGGCCGATGGCCATGAAGCAGGCCTTGAAGCCGTCTTTTTTAAGGCTGTCCAAGGTAATATCCCGTCCGAAGGTGACGCCGCACTTGATCTCCACGCCCATTTTTTTGATGGTCTCGATCTCGTTGCCCAGAATATCGCGCGGCAGACGGTACTCGGGAATGCCCACGCGCATCATGCCACCCATTTCAGGCAATTTTTCGAAAATGGTGACCGCGTAACCCTGCAGGGCCAGATAATAGGCCGCCGTCAAGCCGGCCGGTCCCGAACCAATCACCGCGATCTTTTCTTCACGCTTTTCCGCTGTGATTTCGGGAACGTAGATTTCACCAGACTGGTTTTCATAATCGGCAAGGAAACGGTGAAGCTCACGAATGGCCAGCGGCTGGTCCACATCATCACGGGTGCACTCGCCCTCACAGGGATGGTGGCAGACCCGGCCACACACGCCGGGGAAGGGATGGTCCTGCTTGAACAATTTCAACGCTTCCTTGTAGCGGCCGTCGTTGATCAGGGCAATGTAGCCCTGGATGCTGACATGGGCCGGGCAGGTGGCCTTGCACGGCGCCGTGCCGCGCTTTTCGATAGCAAAGGCGCTGGGCATGCCCTGCGGGTAGAGCTTAAAGGCCGCCTTGCGCTCGCGAAGTCCTTCGTCAAAAGTGTTGGCCGTATCGATGGGGCATACCTTGGCGCACTCGCCACAAGCGGTGCACTTGTCCAGATCAATGAAGCGGGGCTTTTCCAGCAGGGTCACCTTGAAATTACCCGGCTTGCCCTCGATCTTCTCCACTTCGCTGGTGGTGTGTAAGTCGATATTCAGGTGGCGTCCCGCCTCGACCAGCTTTGGCGAAATCACGCACATGGAGCAGTCGTTTGTCGGAAAAGTCTTGTCCAGTTGGGCCATGACGCCGCCGATGGCGCTTTTGCCCTCCACCATATGGACCAGGTAGCCCGAGTCGGCCAGGTCCAGGGAAGCTTGGATGCCGGCGATCCCGCCGCCCACCACCATCACGGAGCCCACTACTTGTTTCTCGTCGGTCGCATTCTCGGATTGCATTGATATTCCTCGCTTTTAGTTCCGTTGGGCCGTTGGGCCGTTGATCCGTTTGCCCGTTGGTCCGTTTGCCCGTTGCCCGTTAGCGGCAACGGTAAGTTTAGCGAAGAAAGTATCGCAATGGATGTGCCAAAATGGCATTTTTAGTAAAATATGTATAATTACAGTTGGTTTTGAACCATGAGGGCATCGAGAAGGCAGTGCTGCAACATTAGAATAAGCTGGACAACTATGCCAAAATGGGATATTTTGCACAAGATCAGGTTTGATAACAGCTAATTACGAACAAACGTGCCATATTGGAATATTATTCGATGGACATTCCAAAATGGAACACCTTCTTAATTCCAATGAGGGCCACGGACCAACAGGCAAACGGCCCATCGGACCCCCAACGAAACCATGAACCCCATCATCCTCATCGACGACGACCCCGACTACCTCGAACTGATGGCCGGCAAGCTCAGGCAGCTCGGTTATGGCAACTTGCGCCTGGAGGACAATCCATTGAATGCGGCGGCAGCCTTCGAAACCGGTGAGCTGTACGACCTGGCGCTGATCGACATGACCATGCCCGAAATGGACGGCATGGCCCTGCTGGACCACATTAAAAACACCAGCCCGGGCACCGAGTGCATCATGGTCACGGCCATCAACGAGGCGCGCACGGCCGTGGAATGTCTGCGAAGGGGAGCGTATGACTATCTGGTAAAACCGGTGGCCAAGGATGTACTGGCCCTGACCTTGCCCCGAGCCCTGGAGCGTAAACGGCTGCTGGACATCCTGGACCTGGAAAAAGGCCAATCCCGCCCCCGCCTGAACAATCCGGCCCCCTTCGAACCGATAATCACCCATTCCAAGGCCATGTTACGGGTGCTCAAGGAAGCCGAACTGCACGCAGCGAGCAACGTGCCGATCCTCATCACCGGCGAAAGCGGCACCGGCAAGGAGCTGCTGGCCTGGGCCATTCACAACGCCAGCCCCAGAGCCTCTTTCGCCTTTACCCCCATCAACATGGCTTCGGTTTCGGCCACATTGTTTGAGGCGGAATTTTTTGGCCACACCAAAGGGGCGTTTACCGGTGCGGGGGCATCGCGCACCGGCTTTCTCGAACATACCCACCGGGGCACCCTCTTTCTGGATGAAATCGGAGACCTGCCCCTGGAACTGCAAGGCAAACTGCTGCGGGTGCTCCAGGAAGGCGAATTCTCCCGGGTGGGCAGTAACGAGCGCGTTCGGGTGGACTTGCGCTTCATCGCCGCCACCAACGAAGACCTGGACCGCATGATCAACCGCAAAGCCTTTCGCAAGGATCTTTATTACCGCATCCGCGGCGGCTGGCTTCACCTGCCGCCGCTTCGCGAGCGCAGCGACGACATCCCGCTGCTGGTCGATGCCTTCCTGGCCAAGTACCATGCCGAAAGCGTCGCCGCACGGCGCATCACTCAAACCGCCCTGGCGCACTTGGCAGCCTACGCCTGGCCAGGCAACGTGCGCGAACTCAAATCAACCGTCCAGTCGGCCGCAAACCTGGCCCAGGGGCGTCCCATCGACACCCGGCACCTGCCCGAGCACATGCAGGCGCCGCCCCGGGCCCGGCCAACCGGACCGCGTGAAAAAACGACCCGTTTGGTTCGCCCGCTGGCCGAAGTGGAAAAAGAGCACATCCTGGCGGTCTACAATCATCTGGAACAGAACAAATCCCGGTCGGCCACGGCCTTGGGCATCGGCTTGAATACCCTGCGACGCAAACTGGCCGGGTATGGCATCGGGTAGCAAGTACCACTTGATCGGTCCATCTTTGACACCACCCCCACTGATGTTGCATAAAAACCAAGATTATCTTGTTTTTAATGGATGGCGCCATTGCCTTCCCCATTAATATATCTTTCAATAATGGCAAAAAGCCTTTCTGAATCGATAGGTTTTGAAAGGTAGTCATTCATTCCGATTTCCAAACATTTATCACGATCGCCTTTCATCGCATAGGCTGTAAGGGCAATGATCGTGACGTCATGATTTAGAACACTAGAATTGGGGTCCCGAATTATTCTCGTGGCTTCATATCCATCCATGACCGGCATCTGTATATCCATTAAAACAATATCATAGTCGATCATTTCAAGGGCTTTTACAGCTTCTTTACCATTGGCGACCGCGTTTGCCATATAACCGAACTTTTCAAGCAGGTGCAAAGCCAATTTCTGATTGATGACATTGTCTTCAACAAGCAAAATTTTATCTTTCTTCACCTTTTCTTTTGTTGAATGACAGGGTAAGGGTATCAGATGGGGGCGTTCTTGTTTATCATGACACGTATTGGAAAGTACCGCCTCAATACAATCGCGAAGTTGAGAAGGCTTAACTGGCTTTGTTAGGTATCCGTTAAATCCGATGCGTTTCATATACGACGCATCACCTGCATTACCCTTCGAAGCAAGCATGATCAACATCGTATCCGAGAGGACGGGGCTTGCCTTGATCGCATGACCCAGCTCCGCCCCATTCATTCCAGGCATCTGCATGTCCGTAATGACAAGGTCAAAGGGAGCACCGACACCGGCAACGGCGTTGAGCAACTTCAAGGCGACTTCCGCGCTTTGCGCGGTATCACAGTTGAATCCCCAGGCGCTCAGATATCCTTCAAGGATTTTCATGTTGGTGAGGCTGCCATCAACGACAAGTACTCTTTTATCTGATATTTCAACCGGCATGACATGCTCACCTTCATCAACGTAAGCTTGCTTGCCAAAAACAACTGTAAACCAGAAGGTTGACCCTTTGCCCAACTCGCTCTTGACGCCAATTTTCCCGCCCATCATTTCAACCAGCTTTTTGGATATCGAAAGCCCCAAACCGGTTCCTTCATACTTTCTTGTAGTGGAGGCATCCGCCTGGTAAAAGGACTTAAACAACTTGTTTATGTCATAGTCTGCTATCCCAATGCCCGTATCCGTGACGGAAAATTTAATTGTGACATTGCTTTCGGACATTTCTTCGAGAGCTATGTCTACATGAATGCAACCCTTTTCTGTGAATTTTACCGCGTTATTGGTAAGATTAATGATCACTTGGCGAAGCCTTCCGGGATCTCCATTTACCAAGGACGGCACCTCATGATGGATATCATAGGTTAATTCCAGTCCTTTTTCTTGGGCGTTAAGGGCGGGCAGTTCTACCACTTCTTGCATCGCGCTTCTTAAATTGAAACCCATTATTTCAAGGTCCATCTTACCCGCTTCAATTTTTGAAAAATCAAGTATATCGTTAATAATCGAAAGCAAAGAGTCCGCGCTCCTACGAATCGTCTGCAGGTATTCCTTTTGCTGATCGTTTAAAGCCGTGTCAAGCAAAAGACCAGTCATCCCTATTACGCCGTTCATGGGTGTTCTTATCTCATGGCTCATATTGGCAAGAAACTCACTCTTGGATTTATTTGCTTCATCCGCGGCTTGAATGGCTTCCTTCAAACTGTTTTCAGCCTGCTTTCGGGTTGATATATCTCTGACCATACCAAGCAAAAACCTGTTGTTTCCGGATTCATACAATGACAATTTAACTTCAACAGGAAACGTGGAACCATCTTTTCTTTTGTGAATTCCCTCAAATGTTATGGGCACCCCGGGAACCATCTGCTCCCATTTTTCAAGATGGCTGCCAGGTTCAAAATCAATATCAATATCCTTTATGCTCAAGCATGCCAACTCTTTTCTGGAATATCCCAATGACTCGCACGCATACTGGTTAAAATCCAAAATATTACCTTCAAAGTCGTGTATAAAAAGCGTATCTTTTGAATGTTCCAAGAAGTATTGGAGACGTATTTCGTTTTTGCGCAGCATTTCATCATTTCTCTTTTTGTCGGTTATATCGCGAACGACACATAGAAATGCTGCTTTGTCATTATACCTCGTTTTAGCAGTGGACAGCCGGACAAATCTTAACTTTTCATCGGGGTGATTGATCGAGACCTCGAGGTTTTTGAAAGGTATATTCTTTTTTATACCATTGATTAGATTTCGCTCACCCTCTTCTCCGGCCAGAACAAAGGGGACAAAATCAAATATGGACTTGCCTATGACTTCATCCATATTTGATATACCCATTATCTTTTGGAAAGAACTGTTTGCAAAGCAGAGAACGCCCTTATCCAATATACATAATCCATCTGGAATAAGATCAATGATAGCCTCATTGAAAAGCTCTATGTCTTGAATTCTTTTCCGAAGTTTTTCAACAATCTTGGTTTCCGCCATCTGCAAATCCTCCAATGAAAAAATAACTGCGCCGCAATCGCAGAAAGCAACTCTATCAAATCATTGATTGACCTTTTCTCGGCTTGCTTCAGGATCGTGTAGTACCGGTTCAAGCCCTACCCGCTCAAAAAGCGCTGCAAGCGTGCGACCCAGGATGCCGACCCTATGAGAACCCATCGCCAGAAGGGAAAGAGGCTTGACATCCGTGGCAGCGATTAGGCCTCTATCCTCAATAAGGGTTAGGTTCCTTTGATGACTTTACCCAATATGGGGGTGTTACGCAATATTGGGTCAACAATCGTGAACGGCGAAACCAATACCGTGAGGTGACACAGGCCGGTTCGCAGGCCGACATCCCCTTCCGCCGCCCGATGAATCGTGTCGAAATGGCGCTGGCCAAGGTCGCCTCCCGGCTGCTGTCCATTCACACCGCCAGCGTCAAGCATCTGGACCTGGGCTCCGGTGAGCCCCTATCCGGCTGCGGGACGATATCGCAAGCCGGCGACAGCCACCACCGCTGACCGTACACATGGATAAACCGGCAATCGGTATTGTATTTAACCAAATAGCTCAGATAAGTTATCATTCCAATATCTTGCAGCATTTGACCATATGGATTATACATAGCACGGTATGATTAATATGGAAGAGATCGACGCCGGATTAAAACTCATCTTGGGTTTATAGGTGCGCCATATCTGGCTGCATCGGCTTGCCCGTTTGCCCGTGTATGGGG
>JABDRH010000171.1 GCA_013041835.1 Desulfatitalea sp.
CCATGAAGCAGTCCGACGTCATTGATTATAGAATCATGGGCAATGAAATGCAATTTGTGGAAATTGAACTCGACCCGGGTGAAAGCGCTGTGGCCGAAGCCGGAGCCATGATGTACAAAGACAGCCGGATCGCCATGCAGACCATCTTTAGCGACGGTGCCCAGGCCAGCAGCGGTTTCATGGACAAGCTGTTGGGAGCAGGCAAACGCCTGCTCACCGGCGAGAGCTTGTTTATGACGGTTTTCACCCATCAAGGACAGGGCAAAGCCCACGTGGCCTTCGGCGCCCCCTATCCGGGCAACCTTTTGCCGGTGCATCTCGACCAAATCGGCGGCACCCTGATCTGCCAGAAAGACAGTTTCCTGTGCGCGGCCAAGGGCGTCTCCATCGGCATTTTTTTTCAGCGCAAGATTCTCACCGGCCTTTTCGGTGGAGAAGGTTTCATCATGCAAAAGCTGGAAGGCGACGGACTCGTCTTCATGCATGCCGGCGGCACCGTGGTGGATCGCCAACTCAAGGCCGGCGAGGTGCTGCATGTGGACACCGGCTGTCTCGTCGCCCTGGAACCTTCCGTACAGTTTGATATTCAACAAGCCGGAGGCATAAAAACCGCTCTGTTCGGTGGGGAAGGCCTTTTTTTGGCAACCGTGAAAGGCCCTGGAAGAGTGTGGTTGCAGTCACTGCCTTTTTCACGCCTGGCCGGACGCATGCTGCAGGCCGCCCCCCAACGCGGCGGCAGCCGGGGTGAAGGTTCGATTCTCGGATCGTTGGGGAACCTGATGGATGGCGACAATCGATTCTAAGCAATGATTGCTTTCCCATGCGCCTACGCCGGAAGGCACAAAGGGGCGATATGCTTCAATACACCATTCCCGGTTACGGGGAATTGAACCTGACCCACCTGGTGATGGATTACAACGGCACGCTGGCCGTGGACGGCGCTTTGATCCCCGGCGTCAAAGACAGGCTGTTCGCGCTGAGCGATAAGGTTGCCCTGCATGTGATCACCGCCGATACGTTTGGCCTGGCCCAAACCAGCCTGGCCGAAATACCCGTCCAACTCGATATCCTCGCGCCGGAAAACCAGGATACCGCCAAGCTGCATTATGTTCGCCGATTGGGCGCCGAGCACACCGTGGCCATGGGCAACGGCCGCAATGACCGCTTCATGTTGAATGCCGCCGCCCTGGGTATCGCCTTGGTTTTGAGTGAAGGGGCGGCCGCCGCCACTTTGGCGGCCGCCGACATTGTCTGCACCGGTGTCAAAGACGCACTGGATTTGCTGCTAAACCCCAAAAGGCTGACGGCCACCTTGCGCTGCTGAACCCGCCGAAGCCAACCCTGGATCTTTTCCACGTCCATCTTGCAATTTCATGCCGCAATCGTTATACATCCCTGTTTCAGATCTGTTATTTTGAAGGAGAGATGCCTATGCCGATCTATGAATACAAATGTGAAAAGTGCGGCAAGGAGTTTGAGCAACTGGTGTTCGGCGGGGAGTGCCCGGCCTGCCCGGGGTGTGAAAGCGATCAGGTGTGCCGGCTGATGTCCTGTTGTGGTTTTGTCTCTAAAAATGCCACGGGCGCCACGACGTCATCCTCGGCCGGCGCCTCGTCCTGTGGCGGCTGCGCGGCCACAAGCTGTGCAGGCTGCGGCCATTGATGCCCCGGACGCTGCGCATCGGCACCCGCGGGAGCCAACTGGCCCTGTGGCAGGCACGCTGGGTGCAATCGGCCATCCAGACGCATTGGCCCCAAATCCACGTGGAACTATCCATCATCAAGACCACGGGGGATAAAATTATCGACCGGCCTTTGTCCCAGGTGGGCGGCAAGGGGCTCTTTGTCAAGGAGATCGAAGAGGCCCTGTTGGCTGAACGTGTGGATCTGGCCGTACACAGCATGAAGGATATGCCGGCGGAAATACCCGCCGGTTTGGCCGTTGGGGCCGTGCCGGCGCGCGAAAATCCACAGGATGCCCTGGTGTCGGATCACTACGGCGCCCTGGATGAGCTGCCCCAGGGTGCCCGTGTCGGCACCAGCAGCCTGCGCCGGGCCGCTCAACTGCTGCACCAGCGGCCTGATCTGAAAATCGTCCCCTTGCGCGGCAATTTGGGCACCCGCTTGAAAAAGTTGACCGACACTGACCTGGATGCGGTGATTCTGGCCGCCGCGGGTTTGCGGCGTCTTGGACTGGCGGACCGCATCACCTTGTTGTTGTCCGCGGAACAAATGTTGCCGGCCGTGGGGCAAGGCGCCTTGTGCATTCAAACCCGTGATGGTGATCCTTTGGTGTCACCCGTGCTTGGCCCGTTGGATGATGCCGACGCACGAACGGCGATCGCCGCCGAGCGTGCTTTTCTCACGCGCCTGGAAGGCGGCTGCCAGATACCGCTGGCCGGTTTTGCTCAGGTTTCTGGCAAGCGGGTGACGATGACCGGTCTGGTGGCCGAACCGGATGGCCGAACCATCATCCGGGAGAGCGCCGAAGCGCCTGTTGAAGCGGCGACCGGCATGGGAAAAGCGCTTGCGGAAACGCTTCTGGCGCGCGGAGCCGATAAAATCTTGGAAAGTCTACAAAGCAATGTCCGATAAGCCATCTCACGGAAAAGTCTATCTGGTGGGCGCCGGGCCTGGAGATCCCGAACTGATCACGGTTAAAGGGTTGCGCTGTATTGCCGAAGCCGACGTCCTGATCTACGACTACCTGGCGGCCGAAGCGCTGCTGGCCCACACCCGCCCGGATTGCGAATGCATCTACGTGGGCAAAAAAGGCGGTGACCACACCATGGCCCAAGCGGATATCAATCGCCTGATCGCCGAAAAAGCCCTGGCCGGCAAAGTCGTGACCCGCCTGAAGGGCGGAGATCCGTTCATTTTCGGACGCGGCGGCGAAGAGGCCGAGGTGCTGCGGTCGGCCGGCGTGGCCTTTGATATCGTGCCCGGCGTCACGTCGGCCATCGCCGCCCCGGCCTATGCCGGCATCCCCCTGACCCATCGCCGGTTGACCAGCACCGTGGCCTTTATCACCGGCTACGAAGATCCCACCAAGGACACATCCAACATCGACTGGGCCGCCCTGGCCAAAGGGATCGGCACCCTGGTCTTTTTGATGGGCGTTAAGAATCTGCCGCACATTGTCCAAAAACTACGTGACCATGGACGTCCCGGGGATACGCCGGCGGCCCTGGTGCGTTGGGGCACCACCGTCCGGCAGCGGACCGTCACCGGCACTCTGAATGATATCGAGGCGCGTGCCCGCCAGGCAGGTATGCGGGCGCCGGCCATCATCGTCGTCGGTGAGGTGGTCAGCCTGCGGCAACAACTGCAGTGGTTCGAACGCCGCCCCCTTTTGGGCAAACGCATTGTGGTGACCCGTGCCCGGGCCCAGGCCAGCGAACTTGTTCAACGATTGAACGATCTGGGCGCCGACAGCCTGGAGTGCCCCACCATCAAAGTAGTGCCCCCTGCCAGTTGGGCCCCGGCGGACAAGGCCATTTCACAACTGGCCCACTATGATTGGGTGGTCTTTACCAGCGTCAATGGTGTGGACCATTTTTTCCAGCGCCTGGCCGTGCATGGCCGGGACACGCGTGCCTTGGGTCATGCGCGAACGGCATGCATCGGGCCGGCCACGGCCCAACGGTTGCACCGCTACGGACTGAACACCGATATCCTGCCCCAAACCTTCCAGGCCGAAGCGGTGGTCGATGCGTTTTCCGGCCGATCTGTTTCGGGGCAACGCATTTTATTGCCGCGTGCCTTCGAGGCGCGCACCATTTTGCCGGACGAACTGCGCAAAATGGGCGCCCAGGTCGATGAGACCGCTGTTTATCAGACGGTACAATCAGATGAAAACCTGGCGCAACTGCTGTCCGGAATAGCGCAAGGCGCCATCGACATGGTCACCTTCACGAGCTCCTCTACCGTTCGAAATTTAAAGGCCCTGCTGACCGCGGATCAGTTCAACGCCGTTCGCCGGACGGTCAAAATCGCCTGCATCGGCGACATCACGGCGGATACGGCGCGCCATTTGGGATTCAACGTGCATGTCGTCGCCGAAACCTTCACGATTGCCGGGTTGTGTGACGCCATTGTCATGCACTATAATGAAATCCAATAAATCGGTTGACCCTTTCCGCCGGTAATTATATTTTTAATCCGTTTCACTGGTTTTCATTGGATTCCCGCTCAACGCCGGCTCCCTTCCGGTTCAGGCCATCTGAGTATTTTCACCGGATCAGCCGATGCAAAGAACGATATGCCGGATTACATCGACAAATTGCCCCGATTCGTAGAAGACCTGCGTTCGATGATGGACATCATCATCACCAATGTGGTGCTCATCGGCCAGGTACCGGCCCCGACCTTTCAAGAACAGGCCCGGGTCGCGCTTTTTTGCGAACGATTGGCGTCTTTCCCGGTCGATGAGTGCACCACCGACGGTTTCATCAATCCCATCGGCATCATCCGCGGCAAGTCACGCAGCCGGTCGCCCATTTTTGTCGTGGCCCACATGGATTCACCCTTCAGCAAAAAGGTGGATCATCATTTCACCGTCCGTCAGCACACCATCACGGGCACGGGTATTTTGGACAATGCGCTGGGCGTGGGCGTTTTGCTTTCATTGCCGGAGATTTTTCAGCGGCTCGGACTGACCTTTGAATCGGATATCATCCTAACCGGCGTGATCCAATCCATGGGCAAAGGCAATCTGAGAGGCATCCGGCATCTGTTGAAAACATGGTCCACGCCGATTCGTGGTGCGGTCTGCATTGAAAGTGGTGAACTGGGACGGCTCAATTACTACTCCGACGGCATGATCCGGGGCGAAGTGATTTGCCGGGTGGACCCACAGCAGGAGCGTGCCCATCATTTCGTGCCCAATGCCATTGTCGTTCTCAATGAAGTCATCAACCAAATCCTGGAACTGCGCCTACCGCTCAAACCCAGGTCGAAAATCATCTTCGGCACCATCCAGGGCGGATTGAAGCACGGCCAAATCGCCCACGAAGCGGTGTTGGGTTTGGAAATCCGGAGCGATGCCGATGAATTGGTGCGCGGCCTCTACGATGACATCAAGGATATCGTCGCTGGGATCAGCCATGAATATGAAGTCGCGCTTACGTTCGAGACGATCAGCAACCAGCGCGCGGCGCGGCTCAAATATACCCACCCGCTGGTCAAAAGCGCGGCAGCTATCATGGCGCGCCTGGGCGTGGAACCGGTCAGCGAACCGAGTGAATCGGAACTGTCTATTTTTCTGTCGCGCAACATCCCGGCCGTCACCCTGGGGATTACCCATGGCGAAGGCTACCAGCAATTGGAGGCGGTCATGCAGATCGAGCCCATGTTTATCGGAATCGCTCAAATTTTGGGAACCCTCCTGGCCATCGACAGCGGCGTGTGCGATGCCATTGCTTAGGGCTCCCTAAATAAGAGGCGGCGAACACCATGAACGATCCCTGGATCAAGACCCACACGTTCCATTACAAGGCTTTCTGCGACCTTGAGCAGCTCACGGCCACTAAAATGGAAAAGGGATTGAAAATTTCCCTGTGTCTGCCGACGCTCAATGAGGAAAAGACCATTGCCAAGGAGATCGTCATCTTTAAATCCGAATTGATCTCCCGGTATCCCCTTTTGGACGAAATCGTGGTCATCGATTCCGGGTCCACTGACCGAACGCGCGAGATCGCCCGCGCTTACGGAGCCGATGTCTACAAGGCCGCCGATATCCTGCCGCACCTTGCGCCTTATACGGGTAAAGGTGAAAATTTATGGAAAGCCCTTTATATCACCCAAGGCGATATCATCATCTACCTGGATGCCGACATCAAAAACATCCATCACCGCTTTGCCTATGGGTTGCTGGGTCCCTTGTTGATGCATGACCATTTGAAATTCACCAAGGCTTTTTATGACCGGCCCATCACCGCTACGGATCAAACGGTACGTCCCACCGGCGGCGGACGGGTCACCGAGTTGGTGATTCGCCCGCTGTTTTCTCTCTTTTTCCCCGAGTTGACCCAGATCCTCCAGCCCCTGTCCGGTGAATATGCCGGCTATCGGGACGTCTTTGAACAAATCCCCTTTCCCATCGGCTATGGCGTGGAAACGAGCATGATTCTGGATCTCTATGAAAAGTGGGGGCTTGAAATCATGGCCCAGGTCGACCTGGAAAAACGCGTGCACCGTAACCAGGATACCAAGGCCCTGGGCAAAATGGCCTTTGCGATTATCAAGACGTTTATCAACCGCCAGGTCGCCATGGGGATGATTGACCTAAAGGATGTCGTGCACGATGATATGATCCAGTATACCTTGATGGACGACGAACTGACGCCCGACATCGTCACCATTGAAGGGTTGGAACGTCCACCCATGATCGAGATCCCGGAATACCTGGAAAAGTACCATCAATAGCACCTGCTGGGTTGCACCGGATAGGCCCGGGTCACTGCTCGGGTAGTTGGCCCGTGTGCTTATCAATGGCATTGAGCAACTCTTGAGGATGAACGGGTTTGGGGACATAATCATTCATGCCTGCATTGATACACATCTCCCGGTCGCCTTTCATGGCGTTGGCTGTAAGCGCGATGATGGGAATCTGGTGATTGCGCACTGGGGTGTTGGGGTCCCTTATTCTTCGTGTGGCCTCCAGGCCATCCATAACCGGCATTTGAAGATCCATCAATACCACATCGAAATCAGATGCTTGAAGCATTTCGAGCGCCACTTTGCCATTGGGAGCCGCATCCACTTTGAATCCGAATTTCTCCACCAGTTTGGCCAATAATTTTTGATTGATGCGATTGTCTTCGACAATCAGCACGTTGAGGTTTTGCCGCTCACGCTCCAACAAAGAATGTTTGGTATGCAGGGAGAACTTATTGTCCGTCTCTTTCTTCGCCTTCTGGCCGAATGCGAAGATCAGTGCATTGAACAGCTCCGATCGTCTCACAGGCTTGTTCAGATAAGCATCGAATCCGATTTGTTTCATTTTGGGCGCATCACCCCGCAGCCCCATGGAGGTCAACATGACCATTTTGACATCGCTTATCGATGGATCATTTTTAATCCGCCGGCCCAACTCGGCGCCGTCCATGCCCGGCATCATCATGTCCACAATAACGGCATCGAAAGGCGCATTGACCTTTGCCACGGCATGCATCAGTGAAAGGCCGACTTTGCCGGAACTGGCCATATCATAAGCGCATCCCCAGGCGGCAAGATAACCGCCGAGGATATCCAAATTGGTCTGATTGTCATCCACGAGCAGGAAGCGTTTGTCCGCTATCGAGACCGGCAGCACCGAATTATCACTGTGTTGGTGGCGTTGCTTGGGGAACACGGCGGTAAACCAGAATTTCGATCCTTTTCCCAATCCGCTTTCCACCCCGATTTCACCATCCATCATCTCAACCAATTTCTTTGAGATGCTCAGACCCAAGCCCGTGCCGCCATATATTCGCGTGGTTGAAGAGTCGGTTTGTTCAAAGGCCTGAAACACCTGGTCGAGCTTATCCTCCGGTATGCCGATGCCCGTATCGATGACTTCAAATTTGATTTGAACGCTGCTTTCCGTCTCCTCTGCAATTTTTACCCTCAGGCTGATCTCGCCTTGCTCGGTAAATTTGGCGGCATTGCCGGTCAAATTTAAAAGGACCTGGCGGAGCCGGCCGGGGTCTCCCTGCAGCAGCGATGGAACATCCACATCTATCGAATAGGTAAATTCAAGACCCTTTCCGTGGGCCTGCATCGCCTGTTGCGTGACGAGTTCGCCGATCGTGTTGCGCAGGTTAAAATCGAGAATTTCAATTTCCAGCTTTCCGGCTTCGATTTTGGAAAAATCCAAGATATCCGATATAACGGCCAACAGCGTGTCGGCACTGGTTTTGCCCGTTTGAATCAGGTCCAGTTGCTCACGATCGAGACTCGTCGAAAGCAGCAAATTCAACACGCCCATGACACCGTTGAGCGGCGTTCGGATTTCATGACTCATGGTTGCCAGAAAAATGCTTTTGGCTGAGTTGGCCTCTTCGGCGGCCAGTTTCGCCTGTTTCAATTCATCTTCGTGTTGTTTCTGAGCGGTGATGTCGTGCGCGGAGTGGATTGTTCCCAATATATGACCTTGTTCATCTTCCACCTTGGAGATGGTCATAAAGGCCGGAATGATCTTGCCGTTTTGATGTTTATGTCCCACCTCGCCGACACCGATCCCTGCTTCCTGGGCCCGCTTTAGAACCGGAAAATACTCATGATCCATTTGTTCCGGCGTGTGAAACAAATGCATTTTCCCGCCAATAACCGCTTCCATTTCCAGCCCATGCATATCCAGCCAGGCTTGATTGGCAAACTCGATTGTACCATCCATACCCGTCACGGCAATGCCGTCGGCAAACTGTTCCGTTACTTTTTCAAGCATGAACGTACGCTGCAAAGGACCGACGATCGATCGGGAAATGATGACGGAAATGAGCATGAGCGAGCAAATCGCCACGCCCAGGAATATGAAAAGATTGGTGAAGTTTTGCCGTCGACTCGTATTTCTGACATCGGCCAGGTCTTTTTTTAATTCGTGGGCGAAATATTGCGTGTAGTGCTCTATCTGGGTTTTGATGACGGTGGACCTTTGGGCAAGTGTTGCGGCTTCGCCACTCAATTGACGCATTAAACTGAAGTCGTTCGGGTCTTGAGCCATCTTGGAATAGACGGTTGCGGCATCTGCCGTATAGGCCCTGAGCGCTTCAATCGTTTGTTCAAAACGACCGTATGACGGGCTTTCGGAACCCGTCAGCTCGGACATTTCCGCCAGGGTCTGTTGGAGTTCAGTGCTTAAAACGCCGGCCCGGTCACTTAACGCCACATCACCGATCATCACGGCATCGGTGTATAAGCGCGCCATCTCCTTGAAGGTGGTCAATGCGAATTCACTTTTTTGAGACAACGGAAATATCTGATCGGATACCCCGGCGAGGCGCTGCTCCATCCTGAAGCCGAGATAGAAGCCGAGCACCATGGAAAAAAAGTAGCCGATGATCAGCACACTCATGCTGAGCCATATCTTCCGGGAAATCGATAATGAATTGTTCTTCATGCCAACAAAGCCTATGTTTGCCTTTCACTGTGTATGACAAAGTTTATTCTCAACCTTGTTATCGTTCCTGCCGGGTAGAGCTTTAGCGGTAATCCTTGGTGAAACGAAACGGGTGAGCGAAAGCGTTGACCTTGACTGCGCGGAATTTTTAGCGTATCGAATCAAAATTCATATCCGTCTCGCAGGCAGAAACGGATCTTAAATGAGTTATGAAACAGGCCCAGCCACCCAGACTCATGTCGGGTGGCTGTTCTGTTTAAATGAGGTGATGGCCGTGAAAACTGTGCTGGTGATCGATAATTACGATTCTTTTACCTACAACCTGGTACAGATGTTTCGCAGCTATCCGCTGACGGTGGAAGTTTTTCGAAACGACAACATCGACCCAGTGCACGTAGCCAAGCTGGCGCCGGACTACATTCTGATCAGTCCGGGGCCCAAGGATCCGGCCCATGCCGGTATTTCCATGTCACTGATCAAGTCCTGGCACCAGCGGGTGCCTATCCTGGGTGTGTGCCTAGGCATGCAGTGCATCAACGAAGTGTTTGGCGGCCGCACCGTGCGCGCCCGGCGTCCCCTGCATGGTAAAACCAGCGATATTTTCCACAACGGCCGCGGACTTTTTGCCGGGATGCCATCGCCGTTCCAGGCAGCGCGCTACCACAGCCTGGCCGTTGCACCAAACATACAAGCCATTCAATCGGAGTTGGTGGTTTCGGCCTGGGACCAAGACCGGACGCCCATGGCGCTTTCCCATCGGCGCTATCCCCTCCACGGCATGCAATTTCACCCCGAAAGCTTTCTGACCCGGTACGGCGTTCATCTCATCGACAACTTCCTCAGGCTTGGCCCCATGGATCTTTGCCATGCACGCAACGCTGCATAGCCGGGTATCGTCCGCACTGCCGGCACTGTCCGGCGTGGCCACGCAAGCCTTCACATGGACGGCGCCCTTTGAAACACTGGCCGCCCGCTTTGCTCACCTGCCGGGCACCGTGGTGCTGCGCAGCGGCGGCCAACTGGATTGCGCCCATTACAATCTGATGGGCGTATTTCCCTGGCTCACCCTGCGCGGCCGACCGGGCCGGGTGCATCTGACCGTGGACGGTAACGAGACGCGTCTGGACGACGGCTGCCTGGCCGTGTTGCGAGCGGTGCTGGCTGGTTTACGCCTGCCGCCCGGGTCATGGCCGCCGCCCGTG
>JABDRH010000173.1 GCA_013041835.1 Desulfatitalea sp.
GGAACAGCGGAATCGTTGGGCGTCACCGTGGCCAACGTTCGGGAAAATTTAGGCTCCAAGACGCGTTTCGTGAATATGGCCGGCAAGAAATGCGATTTAACACGCAAAGACCTGGAGTCGTTGCAGATGCTGGTCAGCACCATTCAGAATCAGATCTCCACCCGGGAAAACGAAATTAAAGCCAACAGTCGCATTCTCAAGCGTATCCTATCCAATGTGGATGAGGGACGCGCCCGGGCCAAGATGGCCAAAAGCGAGTTGATCAAAGCCAATCTGCGTCTGGTGGTGAGCATTGCCAAGAAATACACCAACCGCGGGCTGCAATTTCTTGATCTGATCCAGGAAGGCAATATCGGACTCATGAAGGCCGTGGACAAGTTTGAATATCGCCGTGGGTATAAGTTCAGCACCTATGCCACCTGGTGGATTCGCCAGGCCATTACGCGCGCCATCGCCGATCAGGCCAGAACCATCCGGATCCCCGTGCACATGATCGAAACCATCAACAAGCTGATCCGCACCTCCCGTTACCTGGTTCAGGAGATGGGGCGCGAGCCGCGACCTGAAGAGATCGCTGAAAAGATGGAGATCCCCCTGGACAAGGTGCGCAAGGTGCTCAAAATCGCCCGGGAGCCTATTTCGCTGGAAACACCCATCGGCGAGGAGGAAGACAGTCATTTGGGCGACTTTATCGAGGACAAGAAATTCATGCTGCCGTCTGATGCCGCTGTCAGCCTCAACCTGGCCGAACAGACGCGCAAGGTACTGGCAACCCTGACGCCCAGGGAGGAAAAGGTGCTGCGCATGCGCTTCGGCATCGGCGAAAAGGCGGATCATACCCTGGAAGAGGTGGGCCAGGACTTCACCGTGACCCGCGAACGCATCCGCCAAATCGAAGCCAAGGCGTTGCGCAAACTCAGGCACCCGACCCGCAGCCGCAAGCTCAAGAGCTTCATCGACAATTAAATCATGGCCCCTATGGTATATGATCTAAGGGCGGAGGAAAAAAATAATTCCCCTACTATTGAAGAATTGCAAAAAGAACACATTTATCCTGTCATGGTCCCCGGGCAGTGTTGACAAAATACAGCTCGACGCATATAAGATCTGGCCTATCGGCAGTCGCTCAGACTGGAGATGCTCCGATGCACGGGCCCATAGCTCAGTTGGTAGAGCCACCGGCTCATAACCGGTCGGTCCCTGGTTCGATCCCAGGTGGGCCCACTTCTGAACTTGCTTTCCCGGCGGTGATTGCCCGCGATAAGGGATTGTATACATCACTGAAAAGGCGCGGTCTGAATGCGGACGCGCCTTTTATCATATCGTCGTCGCCTTTATAAAGGAGAACCGACATGACCGATGCTTTCCAAAAGCCAGTCACCGTCGCGGATGTCGCCAAGGTGATGGAGCGTATCGCGCCGATGGATTTGGCCGAATCGTGGGACAATTGCGGACTGCAGCTCGGTTCCCGGCGTTGGCCGGTGAAAAAGATTCTTGTGGCCCTCGATCCGTTGGACGAGGTGCTTCAGGCGGCTGTTGAGCGGCAGGCCGACATGGTTATCACCCACCATCCGTTGCTGATCAAACCCATGCGGAACATCGATGTGGAAACCCCCGTCGGCCGGATCATTGGCCGTGCCTTGTGTGGCGAAATTGCCGTGTATGCCGCCCATACCAACCTGGATAGCGCTGAAAAAGGAATCAACGATATGTTGGCCGCTGCTTTGGAATTGAAGGCGGTCGAGGCCCTCGTACCGGCCGAGGCGCCGTCGGTGAAAGCGCCTGAGTCCCGTTTGGTGGGTATGGGGCGCGTGGGACGGGTGGCGCCGGCCATGCCCCTTGAGGCCTTTGCGCAACATGTAAAAGCGCGCCTGAAGCTTACAAGGCTAAAAATGGCCGGCGATCCGCGCATGCTGGTGGATTGCGTCGCGGTTTGCTCGGGTAGCGGAACATCGCTGCTGGCGGATTTTTTAGGTTCGCCGGCCCAGGTTTACGTGAGTGGGGATTTGCGCTACCATGATGCGCGCGCTGTGGACGCAGCAGAACGGGCGCTTATCGATGTGGGTCATTTTCCATCGGAACATATCATGGTGGAAACACTGGTGGCGCAGCTTTCAGCGGCTATGCAAACTGCAGGGTGGCAGGTGGCGGTGGAAGCTTGCCGGGTCGAGCAGGATCCGTTTGAGTGGCGTTAATCTTTTTCTTGAAAGCAATGATGTAATGACAGACCAAATTAGAGAGAATCTGGAAATCCTGGCGGCCCTACAGCGGGCGGATTCCGAATACGATCATCTGTCCCGGAAGCTGGAAGGGGTGGACGACGCGATCAATGCGTTGGCGGAGCAGTTATCCGTTTTTCAGGGGCAGGTCGACCAGGGGCTGCTTCAATTGGAAACGCTTCAAAAGCAATACCGCGCCGATGAAGGCGAGGTTAAGCGCATCGAAAGCGCCATCGCCAGAAGCAATGAAAAACTTAGCTCAGTGAAAACCAATAAAGAGTACCAGAGCATGCTCAAGGAGATCGATGAGCTGACACTTAAAAAGAGCGACATGGAGGATCGGCTGCTGGCAATGCTTGATGACATCGAGGCTGCGGAGCGGCAGGGCGCTATATTGAAAGCCGATCTGGCCGATATGAGCAAAGAGGTGCAATCCCGGCAGGATGAGATCCGGCAAAGCGCCGAAGTCCAGCGCAAATCATTGGCTGCGATTGGGGAAAAGCGAAACGATATTTGGACCCGGCTCGATGCCAAACTTCAAACCCTGTACAGC
>JABDRH010000174.1 GCA_013041835.1 Desulfatitalea sp.
GTGTAAGCTTGCCGCAGGTGAAGGCAGGACTGCCCGATGGTAATGCCGTCCAGATGATCGTAGCGTCCTTTAAGTCCCTGGGATAATACGTCCCGGCAAAAGGGGCAGAACATGGCAAACAGATGCGGCTCGGTCACGTCCTGAATCTCATGGGACCCGAGAATTCTTACCGGCAGGATATCAAAAGCGTAATAAATCTCTTCCGGACAGTAAGTGCAAAAATAGCCGATGATCTTATTGCCGGTACGCCGCTTCCATTCCTTCTGATAGTCAAACCGGTTTTCGTACCATTGCTGAAATTTTTCTATGGCCATGTTGAAACGTCTCCTTATGAAAATGGGATAGGTTAAGCCTCGAACCACGTTTTTTTCGTAATCGGCGCATCGAAGCCGTTGGCGGTCAACCAACGGATGATTTCAATACAAGAACGATATCTAACTTTAAATTACAATATGGCTATAAAGTAGCTACATTGATACTACAATGTCTACAGTGTGCCCCTCGTCCATGTCAAGCAAAAAATGTTCGCTGAGAATCGTGACGTGCGCTGAACCGTATTGACCCACCCGGTCACCAATGCTAAATAGGAGCCATTCACAAATGGCCGATTTGCCCAATTCGCAGCAACCTAACTCCAGCTACTTGAAATGAACGGCATTAATCATGGCAGACGATCCGAAAAACCAGCACAGGGAAACGCCGCCGAACTTTACGCCGACGAAAGTAAAATTCGAGGTATATGGGGAGGAGATGATTGAAAAGTTGGTTAAATCCGGTGGAAACAGCGGCCGTGTATATTTGCCACCGGACTGGATCGGTCGTCACGTCAAGATTATCCGAATCGACTAACCCTTTCATGCACGCGTAATCAAAGGATTGTTCACGTGGAAAATCTTCGGATCAGAAGACTTGAAACCACCGATGCGAAGGCCATCGTCGACATCTATGCATCCATAGTTCGCAAGACGATGAGCGTCGATATTGAAGCCCTGGTTGAAAATCATGCCCAAAGCGATAGCAATGTCTGCTATGTGGCCGAGTTGGACAGTCGCGTCATCGGTTTTATCATCAGCTATATCCTTACGCTTGGTTTTGGCATCGAAAAAAGCGCTTGGATTCCGACATTGTGTGTGTATCCGGAATTCATGGGCAAGGGGGTCGGCAATCAACTGGCCCGCAAGATTTTTGAAATCTATAAAAGTTTGGGCATCGGCCGGATATACACCTCCGCGCGTTGGGATTCTACCGACATGCTCTCGTTTTTTAAAACCATGGGATTCGAACGCAGCGAATTCATTAACCTGCAAAAGCATCTTTAGCGTTCGCTCAAAAAAGAGATAGTGTCCATTACCAATAAATGGAGTAGGCTTCATAAAAAGTACCTGTTGTTCTTGCTGTCAAAGGATCGGAGGTTATGGCCGGATACCTTCAAGCTGCATGCCGTGATCCTGCCTTCAAGACCTTTCACAATGCCGTGAACCACTGAAAGCCTCATGCCGGTGCCTTGACCGCGTTCCTTGGCCGTAAAGAAGGGATCAATTCGGCGTAGGACAATTCGTGTAGGGAAAAAACCAGAAAAAACCAGTATGATGAAAGGACACAAGGATAAGAACAGTCCTTCTTTTCCGCCAATCGTCTTAAAAACAAAGCCCATTTGACCAGAACGGTCTGTTCTAGAAAAAACGAGAACTTCATCGATTTGACAGGGATAAAGCCCTAAAACGTTAATCGGGCCAACCAAGGAAAGAAAGGTTGGGGCAAATCAAACCTCGATTTTTACATATACCCCAATGTTGCTACATTAGGGTATACATTGACGTGACGAAACAACCGCTGCCGGCGTCATTGCCGCCACCCGCATTATCCGCAGTGTTGCCGTCCGTCGGCTCGCCGTTATCTCCGGAATCCGGGTCACTGCCGCTGCCCCCGTCATGCGGGCTGGCATGCGAAAATCCGGATTTGATCCAGCGGTTCACCGTTTCCACTTCGAACCGCTTATCCCAGTTGAAGCGATCCTGTGCCCGGCTGGCGGCAATAAACGCATCAATCGTCGCGGCTTCGCCGATATACGCCTGGTAGCCTGCAATATCCCGGCAAGGTTCCGGAAAGTCGGCTTGAAGAAAGGTAGCATCGTCTCCGGTAAACGCTTGCCATTGGGCCAGGGATTGGAAAACTTTTTCAAGTCGAAAGCGCGTCCCTTCTGCCTTGTCGCTGAAATACAGGTTGCCAGCGAAAACCCATTTCCCCGATGTGGCGTAAGTGGACTGAATTGTGTTTGCGGCCCGCGTGGGGATTTGGATTTTGTTTTCGAAGAATTCCATACCGAATACATCGTCCGTAGTGATGGAGACACCCGTGCCGTTCTGAAGATTATAGATGATATTGTCCGAATAGGTGACATTTCGGTGGTCATCCTCGATGAGAAAGCCGTAGGTAACGGTGTTGGTTTCCAGTTGCTGATGCAACAAGTAGTTATTGAAAACCAACCCGTTGTTCCATCCTTCGAACCAGAAATACCAGGCCAGCTTTCGGTTCGTCGGTCTGGACATCCCGATTTGGGTCAACACGTTGTTGGATACGGAGATATTGTTGAACCGCTGGTCATTATCTCGGTAGTTGCCCCCCATGCTGATGCCGATTTCTCCGCCAATGTACAGATTGTTGTCTACCGCAATATTGTGGACATCCACGGCAGCCGTAAATTTGTTGCCGGCACTGGCGGCCTCGATAAACATGTTTTGCCGAAACAGGACATTGGTTGTAGAAGAAAAGTAGGTGTTGTGGTTAAACATGGTGGCCTGTCCGCCGTCCATGCCGCTGTTGCCTGGGATTTTTTGCATGTACCAGCCGTTATGGACGAAGATATTTTCTTCCAAGGTAATGCCGTCCACTTTGTATGTGTAAAGACCCTGGGAGTGGGAAATCTCGGAATAGTTATCGGCAAACAAACAGCGCCGGATAGCGATGTTTCCAGCGAAAACGCCCTGTCGGTTTTGAATGGCGTTGCCTTGGTAAAAACGGAATTTGCATCCTTCGATAAGAACTCCGTCTATGGACAGGCCCGACCCTGTATTCATCGTAAAGGCGCTGCTTCCACTGCCGTCGATGTAATCGGAATCGTCGGGATCGCGGGTATGCGCATAAAAATCCAGACCGGAGATCGCAAAATAACTGGTGTTGCTGAATCGAAAAGCTCCAGCAGCGCCGGTTCGGATCACAGGGCACCCGCCTGAAGCGCCATAGGTGCCGATCAGAAAAGGCTCTTTCGCCGACCGGCCACTGCGGGCGATTCCACCCAGGGGAAAAGTAAAACGGTCGCCACGCTTAAACAAGATCCAGTCCGGATATCCGTCGCGCGTGTGAGCATAGGCGGCCGCAAAGGTTTTAAAAGCCTTAATGGCCCCCGTGGGATGAATGGGGTCGCCGCCGATGGACGCGGCCGCCGGAGAGTAGACTTCACCGCTATCATCATCGCCGCTGGTGCTGATATAAACGATGTTACTGTCGGGGGAAGAGGAAAATCGAGTCCAGCCATTTTCATCTTGCGGAAGATCGATGGGCGCTGCCAGGGTGCTGATGGGCAACATCAGGGCCAGCCCCCACACCACTGCTCCGAACAATGACACACGGCTTTGTTTAGCGAATACCATTTACAGACTCCTCATGAGGGAACTGCAGATGATGCAAACGCCGGATCTTGCATCCTCCGGCGTTTGCATCATTGGGGCAATTATGGACCGTTTATATATTCAAGTGCGCCAATATCCCATTGCGCCTGGGGACGAGATAACCCTTTGGCATCAAAGTTGATTGTAATCCCATAGCGTTGATAAAAATGATTATACACATCTGAGACAACGCCTTGGTCTATCGCCGGAGAACTTGCGGTTAAACTAAAATCGGCTGCCAGGGGATCAACGAATCCGGCATCGGCAGCCTGTATTGATTGCAGATCGATATCAAAAAGTTGTTGTGCCTGGGACAAATCCATAGGGTTCGACATACTCCCGAGACGGAACGTCCCTGACCCAAGATATAAGTTATTATTGATAATAGAGCGATTCACCATATCGCTATATTGAAACAATAAGTAATTCGCGCCCGATATACTCGGTTCATCCAAAATATTATTGACAACATTGATAAAGCCCCGTGCGCGGCCTGAATTTATGCCGGCGTCAACATCCCAGATAGTATTGTTAATAATGTGTGTGTTGGTTGATCCCCATATTGCTATTGCCGCCACCTCCCAGCTATTGGACGTAGTATAGCTTCCAATCTTGTGGATATCGTGAAGGATATTGCCAATTACAAAATGATTCATTCCTGTGCCACCTGAATCACTGGCCATTCGAATCCCACTATCGGTATCAAAAACATGATTGAACAAAAACCACACGTATTCCGGGCCATACTGAAATCCTAATCCATCTCCCATGGATGAGTCGCTGGGCCTGTGAGCGAAGACCGTATTTTCGGAAAAAATGACATCCATTGCTTCTTTGACCCAAAATCCGGCTTGCTTGTTATGATGCGCGGTGTTTCTACCTACATATATATGATGGGTAGCCGAATTGCCTCCTCCTTGCGCATTAATCTGCATCGCATCGCCACTGTTATACGCATATAAGTTGTCAAGGTACCAAATGTCGTGTGCGTCCGCGGTAATTCGGGTGCCAAGACAATCCGGATCACCACTGTCTTGCCAGTTTCCGGAATGGTGGATTCGGTTGTTGAATATGACATGCTCAGAGGAGCCGGGATATATGTGAACACCGCCTATGCAAGACAAATCGTCCCCTTTGAAATCGCCATGTCGGACAACGCCATGATCACCGTTTTGCAGCACGATTTTACCGTTGTAGGAGTCTGCGGCCCAATCGCCGTTAATGTATTCAATCACATAGTATGAACCATTTACCACCCACTTATCGGTGATGATACCTGGGTTGTTTGCATCCACCCCACGAATAAACACTGGATTGTCTACTGTTCCGTTGATTGTTATGGGATTGATTTCATGATCAACATCATACACACCTTCAATGACGACCACAGAGCCGGCGGGAATAGGAGAAGGAATTGTGGATCTTGGCGACGTTGGACTTCCGTTGCCTCCATTGCTGCCGCCTTGCTTAACGTAGTAAAATCCATTTTGATCCGAATTCCAGTTGGCCGGCAAAACAGGCGCTGTTTCCCGGATGCCAAAATCCGGTTCCGGTATGCCCGCGGGCATAGGATACGCAGAAGAATTAACAACGTCGATAGTTACACTGGCGATATTGGAAACGCCACTGTTTCCTTGGGCGCAATAATCAAAAAGATCCGTTCCGCTGTAGTCTGAATTGGGCATATAAATCAGAGCATCTGTATCGGAGATAACACTACCGGCACTTAATGCAGACCCATTTTCATATAATACGCCATTTTCAGGGGCGGAATTCAACATGATTTGGACCGACGGATCGTTATTGTGTCCATGACTTGCAACCAAGACGAATTTTGGGTGATTCGCAGGCACCACAAACTTAAATGGCGCTGCTTTCACATTACCATTTTGTTCCCCACAAATTCCGGCTTGAATATCAAGCGTTGCGACAGACAACACTGCGCTCCGACGGCTTTCATTACCAGCGGCATCATATGCGGTAATTTCGTATTGGTAAGTTGTGTTTGCACTGAGACCTGTATCCGCAAAAGAGTTCGTTTGGACCGTTGTTATTTCAGTTCCATTTCGAAAAACACGGTAACCAACCGTAGCGGTGTCGTCAATGGAAGGTGCCCAAGTCAACCTGATTTCAGATTCGGAAGAAAAAGTGTATGATAGGTTATCCGGGATACCAGGCGCTTCTGTGTCCATTGGACTTTCGCCACAGCCGCTAAAAAGTGTGATTATGACCGATGCGATTATCAGGAATGTACTTCTTTTCTTATGCACGGGTTTTACTTGAGTTCTCATGATCGTACCCCCTTGATTGTCAAAACAAATCAACAATTTCGTTTTCAATTAGTGGATGAAATGCAGATGTTTATCAGGTTCGAATTCACAGCATCAGTCCTATGACAGGTTTTTTGCAGAATGGGACCAACTACACATAAAGGATAATAGAAACCAGGTTGGGCATCATGCACATCTGGTGCCATAGCCATGGCGTATTGAAATTTAAACGCTAAACCAATAATCGCGTATTATCCGTCTATCCGGGATTACGGAATTTGCACCAAAATGATACGCTTTCGTCACGTCACCATGGGGTTTTGGGGCTAAAGCAAGCCTTGGATAACTTGACCCGGTTCGGTCACGACTTATTTACATTTTCTTCAGGCCTCGTAACATTAGGGGGGGCAGAGGTTTCCCCGCAGCGTAGAGCAACACATCGATAGTGCACATTTTTAGCCCCATGATTGTACAAAACGACACGAAGATCGGCTTCGAAGGGCTCGGGGTGGGTCTTTCGGATCACCCCATTAAAGACCAAGGACATTTTGATGGATCAAACGCATCAAGTCGGGGGTGTTTGTTCAGTAGGCTGTTTTTACAGCGCACGGCAAAAAAACATGCCAGAATCAAACCATTGAATCGCTCATTTGTCCTTAAGGCAGGGGGGGGAAGCAATGTCACCTGCATGGTGCTTGACAGGAAAGGCAATGTTTATGCGGCTGGTTTTTCCGATAATGACAGTGTGATCCTCAAGCTGGATTCAAAGCTTGAAACCATCAAGGAGATGGTCAAGTTCGGCAGCGCCAGGGGTTATGATCCGGTAAAGGATATGTGCCGGTGGGTGTAACGCCGCAGACTTTGCTTAAAGACAAGCAAGATGGGGGGAATTATTTATTTTCCTGCGCCCTAACCCGGCGTCACGCTTTTTTCGTCGAGGCGCGGCAATATGAGATGGCAGCGTTCGAAAGGAGTAATGCGGAATGATATTGAAAGGTTATACCAAAAAGATATTTAATTCCGAATGCAATCCCGCCTGCGAAGGGGTCCACTGCATCGCAAAGCTCGATCAAGACATAGCTGAAGTACTGCCTTATTTAAGCGCAGCCCTTGGCGGTTACGAATATTTGAATAATCCGCCGGCAGTTACCTTTAAAGCTCATGGAAAACCCATTGCCGTTCAGGCTTCCCAGATTGCAATAAATGCATTAAGAAGTGAAGCCGAAGCGGATAAAATACTCTCCTGGTTGCAGCGAGAGATTAATGAGGCATGGGAGAACAGAAGCCGAATTGAGCCTTGCTACGAAGGGGCACCAAAGCCAAACCTCATTGAGGTTTTAAAGCACTTGCCGAAAACCAATTGTCAGAAGTGTAATCAGCCGACATGTATGGTATTCGCTGTTCGTATCACCGAAGGCAACCTTGCGGCGGATGATTGCCCCATTTTGGATAAGGAGCAAGGGAACAGGATTGGCGAGTATATGGGTCGGTTTGATATGGAAAAATACTATTCGTGGTTAAGGCCATGAAAGAAAAAATGTTGAATTTGAAGAAATTTACGATACTTTCTCGCCAGGTCTGAAGATATACCTTTCGCGAATCGCTCATTCTTTGGATACGGAAGATCTGGTACAAGACGTTTTCGAAAAAATATTTCAGGAACTACACACCTTCAGGGGATTGAGCAGCATTAAAACATGGATTTACAAAATTGCACCCCATATGGCCTATGACAGGCTGCGATCACGTTCATCGGAAAAGCGGAAAGTCAATCATCTGGCAATATCCATGGATGATCCCGGTTTCGGCGATAAAGAACTCTGTTTTTCACATGTTACCATCGAGGGGCAGGTGATACGCAAGCAGATGAGCTCCTGCGCTTTTCGCATTGTTGAAACCCTTGAAGAGCCCTTTAGGCCTGACGAGAGCCCTTGGGGCTCGCGCAAAAATAACTTCACATTTTCATGCGCCGATCCATCTCACCCGGCTGCGTTACAAAAATACAGAATATCTCGATATTCTTTAATTTTTGTGCCTTGCCGGGTGAGCGCCTCAACACATAAAAATGTAAATTTATTTTTGCGCGAACCCTTAGGGCTCCTATCGATATTGAATCGGTCATCTGAAAATCAGGCATTTATCCAAGCACCTGACCATGCTGACATAGGGTTGTCATCAGCATGTGACAAATTACAGCCACCATGGTCACAGGGGCCCTGGCACTAAGGGCGCAGGAAAAAAATAAGTCCCCAATCTTTCTTGTCTTTGGGCCCGCCTGCAGCGTTACATCCACCGGCACATATCCTGATATGCACCGGCGGATGTGCCTTGCAGACGAACCCAAATCCGGCGCAACCTTGGGGAATTATTTCTTTCCTGCGCCCTAACCTGATCCATTCAATTCAATAAGGAGGTCTGAAAATGGACGAAAAATTGAAGCAACACGGCGCCATCAGTTGGAGCGAGCTGCTGACTGTCGATGTCGCCGCAGCCAAATCCTTTTACGAAACGCTCTTCGGCTGGAACTATGAGGATACCCCCACAGACTGCATGACCTATACAATTGTCAAAGCCAATGGAGAGGAAGTGGCCGGCATCATGTCGATACCGCCGGAGGCGGGTCCGATGCCACCGGCTTGGGGGATGTATGTAACCGTGGATGACGTGGATGACGCCTCGCAAAAGGCAGTCGATCTGGGTGGCAAGATTCTCATGCCGCCTAAAGATATTCCCGAGGTCGGACGCTTTTGTGTAATCTCGGACCCTCAGGGAGCCTTGCTTTCCATCATCAGTTATTTTTAGACTGAGACGGAGCGGTCGATACGCCTTTCAGCCCATGTCTTCTTGGGCGCTTTGCTGTTAGGGTGTATGAATTCTGTTGTCTGATCCACGATTCGTTACGGATCAAATTATAGCGGAACTGTGTTAGGGTGCAGGGAGTGATCCGAAATAATTCGCTGGATCACTCTTTTCGCCCCAAGCGATTGCCGCGGCAACCGGCGAATTATGACACATTGCGGCAGATTGGGGCAGGAACGATGGCGCTCAAGGAAATTCGTCCGGGGCTATTTCGCATCACGATCAACACAGGGCTTTTCCCATCCAATATCTACCTGATCGATCGCGGTGTCCCAACCCTGATCGATACCGGTCCCAACCACACGGTTTCGGCACTGAACGAGGGGCTTGCCCAAGCCGGCCGCTGCCTTTCTGAGATCCAACGCCTTTTTTTAACCCACATTCATTGGGATCATGTCGGCGCGGCCAAGGCGGTTGCGGCCGATCTGAGGGGTGAAATGGTATGCCTTTCGGCGGCCCGGCATATTTTGACCGATTACGAGGCGGACCTGGCACGGTTGGTCCAAACCCGTGGCATCTTTCTCGACCGTGCCGGTGTTCCCAAAAAAATCGTTCGTACCATTTTAGCCGATCTAGACCACTATGGTCGTTTCGGACAAAGCGCGATGCCTCATGGTGTTTTTGAATCAGGCCAAACCTTCTCGTTGGGGCAGGCAAGCCTATCCGCCATTGCCACACCGGGACATACCCCCCAGTGTGTATCTTTCTACGCTAAAGAGGATGGGATTCTCTTTTCAGGAGATTTTCTGATGCGCCATTTCTCGACCTACCTGACACCCCATATTTCAGAAGAAAACGCGTATCTACCCCTCAACGCCTATGAAGAGAGCCTGCGCCGGGTGCAACAGCTTCCCATTCGTCTCGTGCTGCCCGGCCACGGCCCCGCGATCCAAGATCCGCACGGCCGCATATCAAAAATACAACGCTCCATGAAAGCCTACCGGGAAACGATTCTGCGAATCATCGCACAGGAGCCGAAAAGCCAGTTTCAGATCCATAGCGCACTCAATGGGACCGTCAATCACTGGTCCCTTTCTTTCAGTATCGCTGATGTAGCGGCCCATCTTGGCGTCCTGCTGGCTGAAAAGAAGGTGCACAGGCAAGATCGCAACGGTGTTGATTTTTTTTCCTTGGGGTAAATCAATTCTGATTTGGTTGATGAATTTGTGCATCGCCAGTGCCATCTCCTCGGTTCAAATGCTTCCATCCCATCGACGGTTCACGGTGACATAACCGATCAAACCACACCCAAAACAGGCATTTGGGCGGTCTTTTTCATCTTTTTGATTTTTTGGCACGCACCTTGATTAATCTGTTTGAAATATTTCCGTTTTTGTCATGAGCCAGATAGGCAGATGCAACCGATGATCTGCCTGCGATGCGCACGCCTGTATTCCGGACGATCTGGCCTTTTGCGGCCTATGTTTTTACGCAATGGGCAACTTTGTCCTAAACGAAAAGTCGGAGCATGAGATGAGCAAGACGTCACAATACCAAACGGAACCGAAACTGGCTTTCGGCACGTATGAGGACGCCAGGGCAATGATCGGCCACCACGGCAAGGTCGCGTTCGCGGAGTCCGAAATCAACTGGCCGGCGATAAAGTTGTTCTGCTCGGCCACCGAGGATTCAAATCCAAGCTACTGGGACCCCGATTTCGCAAAAGAGCAGTGGAGCGGCATCATCGCCCCGCCCGGGATGATGATGACCTTCATGCTGCAACTTCTCTGGCGGCCGGAGGGCGCCAGGGCCACGCCGTTTCTGGCCTTCGATGTGCCGCTTCCCGGCGATACCCTCATCAACGTCTCGACCGAGGCCGAGTTCGTAAAGCCGTTTAAGGTCGGTGACCATATCAATGCCTATGACACGCTTGCGGATGTCTCTGCCGAAAAAGAGACGAGAATGGGCGTCGGCCATTTCGTGACGACGGTGACGACCTACCGTAACCAGACGGGAGAAGTAGTGGCCCGCAACACAAACGTCATGTTCCGATTCACCGCGAAAAGGGAGAGTTAAGCATATGCCAGGGCAGACAACGAAATTTCAAGTGTTCTTCGAAGACGCCAGGGAGGGGGACAGGCTGCCGAAGATCGAATTGGACGCCAGTTACACGAAACTAATCCTCGCTGTGGCCGCCACCGGCGACTGGTTCCCCTCTCATCATGATCCGGAGTACGCCAGGAAACAAGGGCAGAAGGATATCTATTTAAACACGACGTTCATCGCCGGTTTCCTCGACCGTATTATAACGGATTGGGCGGGCCCGCGGACGTTTATCATGAAACGTAAATTCAGCATGCAAAGATCCATTTTCGCCGGTGACACCGTGTATGGAGAAGGGATCGTCAAAGGTTGCCGCAAAGATGATGAGGGAAAAGGGTTGATAGATGTCGACGTCATGATGAGCACGCAGGACGGACCATGTGTCCCTGCCTCGGCAACCATTTTGGTGCCCTGCAGGGGTGAAGAATGACGAATAGGAGGAATAATAATGGATTCAGTTGAAACTTGGGTAAATGATATTCGCCAGGCTGCGAAAGGAGTTATCAAGCAGGTTCCCCGGCAGCATATCATCGATTGCGACAAGGACGGGAGCTTCCCCAACAAATTGTACGATACGATGAGTGAACTCGGACTTTGGGGCGTCGGCCTGCCGGAAGAACACGGCGGCATGGGAGGCGGCGTAAGCGCCATGGTAGCGCTTGTGGAAACGCTATCGGCCGCGGGAATGCCGCCGTTCAATTATCTTATCACGGGATTCGCCCGCATGGCGATTTACTCCCACGGCACACCGGAACAAGTCGAGCAATTCGTTAAACCCACCGCCGATGGCAAAAAAAGAATCGCTTTTGCCATCACCGAGCCCAATGCCGGCACCAACACCATGGCCATCAAGACCTTCGCCAAAAAAGAAGGAGACAGCTACATCATCAACGGGCAGAAGGCCTTTATCTCGGGTGTCAACGACTGCGAGTGGATGCTGTTGATCACCCGGACCCAATTACTCAAGGATGTGCCCAACCCTGCCGTCGGCATCACGCCGTTCATCGTCGATACCAACGCTGCCGGAATCGCGCTCAACGAGATGCGAATCCGCGTCTCTCCGCCCGACCGGCAGTATGAGGTGTTTCTCGATGATGTACAGGTCCCCGCGGAACGGATGGTCGGCAAGGAAGGCGAGGGAATGAAGGGGTTGTTCGTCGGTTTGAATCCCGAGCGCCTGATGACTTCCGCCATTTCCTGCGGCCTGGCGGATTACGCCATCGACAAGGCGGTGGAATATATCAAGGAGCGGGCGCCTTTTGGCAAACCCACCGGGTCTTATCAGGGATTGCAGCATCCCCTGGCAAGGACCAAGGCGAGACTGGAAGCGGCAAGACTGATGCTCTACGATGCGGCCAAGCGCATCGATATGGGCGAAAGGACAGGCGCCGTGCCAAGCATGGCGAAACTGTTGTGCTCGGAAGTGGCCACCGAAGCCTTTGATATTGCCATCCAGTGCCACGGCGGATATGGCTTTGACGAAGACTATGATCTGATCACCCTGCTGCCATGCGCCCGGGCGCAACGGGTGGCGCCGGTCAACAATGAGATGATGCTCAATTTTATCGGTGAGCATGTTCTTGGGCTGCCAAAATCCTACTAATGATACAATGATGAAGGTATCAATCGATCGACTGTTTCGTGACGATAGCGTGCAGCGCAATTCATTCGTAGCTAGCGTCCATCCACAAATGGTGGATTGCGGTTCGGAACAAGGCCGCCAAATGCCATTTGTGCACAGACACTAGCAACCAAAGGGGGCAACATGGCGAAGAAGAATTGGAGACATAAGGTGGCGTCGGAGACCTACGACGCCATCGTCATCGGGGCAGGCATATCCGGTCTCGGCGTGGGCGGTCTTCTGGCAAGGGCCGGGAAAAAGGTCTGCATTCTCGAAAGCGCGCATGAGGTGGGTGGCAAATGCAGATCCGTCAAAATCGATGGCTACACTTTCGACATGGGTCCCCATGCCACCGCACAAAAGGCAGAGTCCATGAAGCTGTCGGCGTTGCTTGGAAAAGGCGAGGCGTTCGAAGCCTTGAAGGTGCCCATGAAGGAAGGGGACATCTCCATGGCGTGCCTGAAGGACGGCAAATGGGTGAACCTGTATGAGACGATGCCCAATGCCGAGGTGGTCAAAAAAATCACGCAAGACGTGCTTGAAATGTCAGAGGCGCAAGTGGCCAAATACGACGCCATTTCCATCGCCGACTGGCTCAAGACGGCCACGGACGATCAGGCCATTCGTGATTTCATCTGGCTCATCGCCGCCTGCGCATTGACGCACGCGGACCCGAACAACATGGCCGCCGGCACCTATTTTAGAATCATGCGAGATCCGGACCGGTATACCACCGGGCTCGGCCCGGTTTATCTCAAGGGCGGATTCGGCGCATGGATGACCCTTTTGGCCGAAGGATGCCAGGAACTGGGAGCCACGATCAAGGTTAACAGCAAAGTCACCAAGATCATCGTGGAAGATGATCGCGTGCAGGGTGTCCTGGTCGAAGAGATGCAGGCTCACCGGCATAAACGGGTCCAGTTTTACGGTGGTGGCGAACTCGGTGCGGTCAAACGGATCGACGCCCCCGTTATCATCAACACCAATGTAATCTGGGAGCTTTTCGACATCATCGATCCCAAGCCGTTTCCCGTTTGGTTTCAGGACTACATCGAGGGATACAAGGGGAAAAAGACCGCCATTTTAGGATTCTGGATCGGATCCAGGCAACCGATCATCAAGGAGAAATGGCTGGTGATCAGCAAGGGCGATCATTCCAAGCTGCCGTTTATCTGTCTGCCGCTTTCCAACGTGGTGCCCGAAGTGGCGCCCGAGGGATATCATCTCATGAATCAGATCTCCCAGGTGGAGTTGGATGTCGAGACGGATAAGGAAAAAATCTACGACACCATCGAACTCTTGAAAGAGGACATGGACGCGCATTTCCCGGATTGGCGGGAGAAGGTGGCCTGGATCAAACCCTACTATTTTCATTTCGAAGAGGTCTCCCACATGCCCATGCAGTTCGGCGTATTCAAACAAGGGCCCAAGGCCCCGAAGGTGGAGGGGCTCTATTTCGCGGGGGAATCCGTCAACACCATGTGGTCCACCACAAAGGGAGCGGCGGACTCGGCACTGATATGCGCCCGTGAGATATTGGCGACGGACGAATTCTAGGCACTATTGGAGGAATAAGACCATGTGGTACAATCTTGGAGAAACCGTAAGATATTGGGCGAAATATTATCCGAACGACATCGCCTTGTGGGTCGAGGGCGAATCGTTTACCTGGACGGCGTTCAATGAAAGAACGGATGAATTGGCCGCCGGATTGGAAAAAATCGGCATCCGGCTTCGCGACCGGGTCGCCATTTTATCCGACAACTGTGTCGAGTGGTGCGAAACCGTCATCGCCGTGTTGAAGATCGGCGGTATCATCGTACCCTTGAATCCCCGATTGCTTGCCAGGGAGCTGGAATACCTGGTGGAGAACTCCGGCACCCGTCTCATCATATGTGACGAGGCCCACCGCGAACGGGCGAACGAGGTAAAGGCGAATCTCGCCGACGTGGTGGTCGCCCAGATCGGCACGCCGACGTTCGAATCCCTCCGGGTAAATGGCGCAAAGCCGGCACCGGTGGTTCTCGGGGCGGATACGCCGGCCGCCATCGGCTACACGTCCGGGACCACGGGATTTCCCAAAGGGGCGACCTTGTCCCACGAGGGAATCCGGTGCATGGGGTTGGGCACGGCGATGATGAACGGTTTCAACGCCGCTACCCGGACGCTCACCCCCGTACCC
>JABDRH010000175.1 GCA_013041835.1 Desulfatitalea sp.
GCGGTGACCGCCTCGCCGGTATCGGCATCCACCAGTTTACCCACCAGGTTGGCGCCGTCTTCGATGGTGATGTTGACCGTGGCATTGCCGTTATTGACGGTGAACTTGGCGCCGCCGGGCACAAAACGGTCGGTCCAGAAGCGTACCATGTAATCGCCGTTGGCCACGTGGTTGAAGGTGAAGCTATAACGGCTGCCCTGGTTGAAATCGCGTTTCATCAGCGGCTTGCCGTGTCCCATGAATTGATGCTGGGCGGTTTCCAGTTCCAGTTGGCCGACCCAATTCCACGCTTGCCAATCCTCGGTATAGGTCTGAGCCTCGGGCAGGGTGATCTGTCCGGTGACGGTGTAACCGTTTGCAAAGATGAAATCCGCTCCTGTCACATCATCGTCGGTGATCACCACCATGCGCGTGGTGGCGGTCCAGTGATGCGTTTGCTGGTCGCCGCTATAGTAGGCGGCGTCGCCCATGTCCGTATATTCGTAGTTGGTGATGCGCCTGGAACTAAAGGGCGGTTGAATCATATAGACCCCGGGCGCCAAGCCGTTGATTTGATAGGTGGCGATGCCACTGCCGTTGTCGTATTGAATCATGCCCATGCGCGGGTCCATGCCGCCCATGAACATCATCTCCATGGGCATGGCCATGACCGGTTGCCCGGCGATGTCTTCCACCATGCCGATGGCTTCGCTGAGCAGCGGATTGGGGTCGTTCTTGTCTTTTCGACCGTTGGCTGCGCCAAAGGATTGGGTGTTCGTGTCGAAGTTGCCGTCGCCGAAGTCGTGCCAGGGCGGATCGGTTTGGCTCAACGCCACCGTTCCGGTGATGCTGTAGCCGCGCTGGAGGGTGACATTCATCGTTGTGGGGTTGTTGGCATCATTTTGCACGAAGGTGCGTTGAAGGGAGACACCTATGCCCGGATCGGGAATCAGGTAGCCTTCGCCGGCATACCCGTTCAAGTCGGATGGCGTCCCGACCAGGTTGACCGGCGTCTCTCCGCCGCCGCCACCGCCACCGCCAAAATAGCCCGTGTACGCGCCGGCTTTGACCACATAATCGCCGGTGCCCAGGCCGCCGATGGCATAAGCGCCGGTGGTGGCATTGAGTTTGCCGTTGGCCACGGTGGCTGTTTTGGGCGGCAGCCAATCCCAGGGACGTTGGACTTCAATGACGACTGTGTTCATATCCACGGTGACACCAGAGGTGGAAATGGTGCCCTGTATGATGCCCTCATAGGGCCGAAGCTCCAGGTTGGCCGTGGTCGCGCCTGAAACGGTGACAAACACCGGTGAGTTGCCGTTGGTGTCTACCAGCTCAAAGCCTTCGCCCAGCCAGCAGTTGACTTCGTAGGTGGCGTCGCTCAGTCCGGCCAGGCTGTAGTTGACCGTCTGGGCTGCGCCGCGGGTGATGCGCAGGTTGGTGCCGCTCCAGCCGCCGGAGTGGGACCAGGCGTCTATCCAGATGTCGATTTCGGTGCCGGTGTCCCCATACCAGCGCTGCAGCTCCGTGGTGTCGCCGATGGTCAGGGTGCCGTTGATCTTGCTGCCTTCGGAAATGGTCAGTTCGCCCATATCCTTGTCCGTGCCCTTTGCCACGACCACATCGGTGGCCGCATAGATGGCATAGCCCATGACGCGCACTTCGAGGCGATAGGTGCCTTCGGGGATGCCGTCGATCTGGAAAGTGCCGGTATCCGTGGAGGTGCCACCATCGCGGTAGGGATCGATGTTGCCCCAGCCCCAATAGCGCACATCCGAGTTGGCGTTGCTGATGGCCTGCACATCGATATGGTTCCAGGTATCGATGGCCGCAGGCAGACGCACGGTGCCGTATAGCCGGGAGGCCTTGGTGAGAACGATGGTGCCGGCATTGCCGCCGTTGGCGTCAACAGCGATATCCGCGCCGCTGAGCGGTTGGCCGTTAAGGGTGGCCACGTAGCCTTCGGCGTGGACGTTGAGCCGGTAGACGGCGCTGCCGTTGGCCGGCGGCGGAATGTTGATGGAAAAGGATTTGCCGCTTTGGCCCACCTCGAAGCGGGCGTCGGCATTGCCCCAACCCGGTCCCTGCATGTTATGGCCGTCGACCCAAACCCACATGTCCATCTGCTCCCAACCCCACTGGTTGGTGAAGGCTTCGAACTGATCTTCCGTTTCGTCCAGGACGCCGTCGGCGTCGCGATCCAGTTTGATCGTGCCGGAAATCGTGACCGCGTCGCTCATGGTGATCGTGCCTGCATCGGCCGTGGTCTGGCCGGCAAGGATCATCACCTGGCCGGGTTGGCTTTCATGGGTCACCTTGCCGTCGGCCTGGACCCTCAAATGGTATTCAATGTTTTCGGTTGAGCTGGCTTGAAGGCCTGAAATGGTAAAAGTACCGTCGGAACGTGTGCGGCTCTCTCCCCACGCCATGTGGGAGCCGGCTTCGACGCGGGCGCCTGAGACGGGGTTCTGGCTCGCATCTTGTACCGTACCGGTGATGCTGGCGGTCTCCACGGTAATCACCATGCTCTTGTTGGCCTCGGTATCGGCGAATTGGCCGTCGTTGTTCTCATCCACCCACACTTGCATCTTGTAATCGCCGTTGGGCAGCATGTTCCAGTTTTGATCCCGGCCCGACCACCATATATTCATCAACTGGTCGTTTTCCATCCACCAGTTATCGGTCTTGTCGGCATCGCCTTCGTACCACCACTGTTCCCAGGTGTCCCAGGGAAAGTCGGTGTACCACCCGCCATATTGATCCATCGTGAGGGTGATGGTGATCTGCTCCCCCCTGAGTTCGGACCGAGGGTAGTCGTCGGGGTAGGTGTAGATCACCTTGTACCCCTTATCATTAAATAACGTGGGCGGATTCCAGGGATGCGTTGGATCGGAATAGTCGAAGGGCGTGAAATCGCCGTCTCCGTTGGAGTCGATGATGACGCGCACCTGCTGCCATTCACCCGGCGACTGGCCGCCGGTCCACATGGCGCCGATCTGGGCCTCTATGTTGCCGCCGATGGTCAGCGATGACGTCGGCGGTGTGTTGTAGGTAAACACCGCGTTGAAACCGGCTTCATCGGTGATTTGCGAAAAATCGATCATGGTCTGGCTGTTGGCCGCGCCGAACAGGACGTCGTTGACGCCGGCCCGGGCAGTGGGTAGTCCTATCAATATGCACAAGGTCACGGTTGCAAGCCAAAAAGTGGTCAAGCGAATACTACGTGGCATGTTTTCCTCCTTATTTTGCATTGCTGTGTTGAAGTGATTGTTGTATGGACGCCATTCTTTTCTGACGGTACTCGGCTCTGGCCTGCTCGGCGCTCTGGCGGCCGTTGCGTATGGCGGCTTTCCGTGTGCGGACGGCCAGGGCATTTCGATCCCTGCGGTAATCGTTGTACGACTTGCGCATGGCCTGGGCATCGGGGCGATAATCCGGTCCATGTGCCTTGTCACGAAATTTTAAACTGGGAAGCCCTAAAGCGTTTCGTTCCACGGTCAAGGCCGGACGCACCTGTTCTTGAACGGCGTGTTCACCGGATGAAACGGCTTTGTTGGAAAGCAACCTTGAAACGCGGGTCGTGCCCGCGCCGCGAGCGTAGGATGAGCCCACGGGGTTGCCGTTGCGTCCTTTAACCTGAACGTAGCTGGCGTCCTGGCCACTTTCGCTGAACACTTTGATCTGCTGGATGCGGGTATCCTGCGTGCCGGGCACACGCACATAGACCAGCGCGTTGCTGTACGGGTGGATGATGCGGCGGATGGCCTCCTCGGACGGCACCGGTGTGGGCATGTCGAACGTAACCGGCATCTGCGCCAGCCGCTCATCGATATAGATTGAACAACCGGTTTGATCCGATAGCTCCCCCAGCACTTCCGTCAAGGGTACCTGACGGGCTTGGCCCTTGATCCATCGGTCTCCGGCTTCCAGGGCCAGACCGCTTGCACCCGCCCATCGGACCGTGATGCTCAAGAGCAGCCCCATCAGCAAAAGGACCGGTATCCATCTGGCTGGCGCCATGGAAACCGACTTTGCATATGGGACAGGCCGGCGGTGATCCAGGCGATGATTCATAGCTTCCCTCCTTTGTATTTCTTGGATTGTTTCTCTTTGACCGGGTGACTGCATTGGTGCGCATCGGCAACCATGACACGCCCTTTTGAGCAAGCCATGTGCCATGGCTGCGGAAACAACGGATTGATTTGAATATATGTATAAGTTCAGCATCATACATTCGTTTGGCGTGGCATCGGGCCGTGGCTGGGCAGGCCGCGGCCGGTGTTATGTTCCGATTTCCGAATGGGGGCGTTCGGAATCCGGAACAACTCGGTTGGATATGGACGGACAGCTTCGTGCATTGCATACTCCCTAAATGAATTTGGGTTGTAGCCATCTTGAGCAAAAAGTCTGCCAAGTCACGCATGCTTAAATAAGAGCTTGAAATAATGAGATAAATAAATTACGAAGCAAGTGGGTAAAACGAAACGGACGCTGAAAATGATAGGGGCTGCCGGGTGTGCGGCTATCAATTTGATAGAGCCAAACCAAACGAGGCGATTTATGGGCTTGCCCGAATATGTTCACATTACTGAAGTGGGGCCCCGAGACGGGCTGCAGATGGAAAAACAGGTGATCGACACATCCACCAAGTGCGAGTTGATCCTGGGCCTTGTGGCGGCAGGCATTCACGCCGTTCAGGTGGGCGCCTTCGTTCATCCCCGGCGCGTGCCGCAGATGGCGGATGCCGAAGCGGTAGTCGCGCAATTGCCTTTGGTGGACGATGTTCAGTTCAGCGCGCTGACCCTGAATATGAAAGGCGTGGTACGCGCACTGCGGACCGGTTTGCCATGGATTGAAGTCTCCATTGCGGTGAGTGAAACCCAGAGCGGGAACAACGTGGGCATGTCCGTGGAGCAAGCCCGCCGGGAGGCCCGGGCTATGATCGCCGCCGTTCGCAGCGCCGGCCGAAAGGTTCGGGCCAGCATTCAATGTGCTTTCGGTTATACCGATCCTTTGGAGATCGCCGGTGAGCAGGTTGCCGAGATGGCCCGCTTTCTTCTGGACCAGGGCGTTTCCATGCTCTTGCCGGCCGATACCACCGGTATGGCCACACCCGATGCGGTCCGCCGTCTGCTAGACCTCCTGCTGCCCCTGGCCGGCAGGGTGCCGTTGGGGTTGCACCTGCACGACACTCGCGGACTGGGGCTGGTCAATGTGATGGCAGCGCTCCAAATGGGTGTCTCTCATTTTGATTCCTCCCTGGGTGGCCTTGGCGGATGTCCCTTCATCGCCGGGGCCGCCGGAAACATCGCCACCGAGGATGCGGTTCACTTTTTGACCTCACTCGGCATTCGCACCGGTATAGACACCGGCAAGGTATCGGCCTGGAGCCGCCGCTTGAGTGCCGTTTGCGGCCGGGAACCGGCCGGCAGGTATTGGGGGGCGGGCAAATAACAATTCCACCGTATTCACAGCAGCGGGGATCTTTTCAGTCAAGTTCCGGTAAATTCAACCGATAATCAAGTTGAGCCTCGCGGGCAGAGGTTTGTTTGGATCATGCCGGATGGTGTTTGAATCGATATGTGACGACCGATACCGCCGCTGCTTGCCGGCGTTGAAGCGGGATTTTCAATGAGCCTTGAGGAAAAAGAGACCATTCTGTTTGTCGATGACGAAGAGAGCATCATCGACATCGCCTACACTTACTTTTCCAGCAAAGGGTATCATGTCCTGACCGCCGGTAACGGCAAGGAGGCCGTGGCGCTGCTCGCTGAAAAGCACGTGGATTGCTGTTTCACGGACATCAACATGCCCGAGATGGACGGCATGGAACTGGCCGAGTTCATCCGCAAGCATGACAACACCATCCCGGTGGTCATCATGACCGGTTACCCCTCCTTGGAGAACACCATCCAGACGCTGAAAAACGGTGTGGTGGACTTTTTGGTCAAACCGGTCAACCTGCAGCAGATGGAACTGTGTGTTCAGCGGGTGCTGCGCGAGCGGCGTTTGTTCATCAAAAACGTCATTCTGAGCAAGGAGGTCGAAGGCAAGGAGCGGCTCGAACGGCTAAACAGCGAGCTGCTGCATAAGGTCGAGGAGCTGAACATCCTGAATCGCATCTTGTCTGATTTTTCCACCCTGCGTGAAAGTTCGGATGTGTTCAACCACCTGGTGGACACGGCGGTGGAGATCGTTCACGCCGACGCGTCCTGCTTTTACCTTATCAACAACGAAGCCGACGCCCCGATTCCCATCGCTTTGGCAGGCGCACCGTGGACCCACAGGCTCACCGCGGTGGACAACGCCAACCCGTATGCACACCTTACCAATCCCATAGCCCCTCGGCTACGCACCTTGATCAAAGAAGTCCTCGAGGACGACCAGCCCTTGATCATTGCCGCCAACAAAGGCCAAATGAACGGGCTGCCCGAGCATTTGCACTCGCTGATGCTGGTGCCTCTGAAGATCCGCGCCAAAAACCTGGGCGTATTGATGGCCGTTATTTGCCGTGGCAAGCGCCGTTTCAATGAAAAGGATCTTTATTACCTCGATTTCATGAACAAGAAGGCCTCGACAGGCATCGAAAACCTAGCTTTGTACGAGAATATTTATAACAATCTACTGGCGACGCTTTATGCTTTCGTCAAAGCGATCGAAGCGCGCGATCCATATACCAAGCAGCATTCCAGCCGCGTGACGCTGATTGCCATCAGCCTGGCCAAATCCATGGGCTGCAGTGAAGAAGAACAAGACATCCTGAATGTGGCTGGGCTGCTGCACGACATCGGCAAGATCGGCATACGGGACGAGATCCTGCTCAAACCCGGGCGGTTGGATGCCGATGAGTACCGCATCATCCAGCAGCATCCCATTATCGGGTGCGAAATCATGGGACAATTGGGATTGTGGACAAGGGAAAAACATATTGTGCGCGGCCACCACGAACGGTTTGACGGCACCGGCTATCCGGACCGTCTGGCCGGCCGGCAGATTCCCCTGCTGGCCCGCATCCTCAGCGTGGCCGATGTCTACGACGCCATCGCCTCGGACCGTGCCTACCGTGCCCGCATGTCCGAAGAAAAGATCCTGGAGATCATGTACGGCGGCGCCGGTACCCAATTCGACCCCGAAATTATTGAAGTTTTCCGAAATCTGTATGAATCCGGTGAGTTGGAAGAAGCCCTTTCGACCGAATGCGACCCGCCGGCATCCCAAGCAGACCCGGCCGATCGTCCGCCCAACCGCAGCGTCGCCGGCGGTGCCGGTGCCGCTTGATCCCCTTTTGATTTTCTTTCCCGATTGGTCTATATCTACCTGCCAAACGCTTTTGCGGATTTGGTCTCGATATGCCCCCTTGGTATGCCCCCACAACTTTCAATGCATGGTGCCGACGGCTGCTGACGCCTGGAACAGTCCTGTTTGTCATTGTCCTGGGGGCCATAGTGGCCACCGAATTGCTGTTCGATTGGGCGGAAAAGGCGGTAGGGGCCTACCTTGTCACCACCAATGAATTCCGGCCCGAGTCCGGCGCCATCTGGGAACAAGGCCGCCAGAGCGATACCGCACGGCAAACCCTGGCCGAATATGCCGACCGGCGCCGTCATTCCCAGCGGCAGGTCCGGCAGGCCGATACGCTCGGTCGACTGCTGGATGGGGTGGACGCCGCTCAGGGCGCCATGGTGTCCGCCGACCACTTTCTCGAACTTTACCTGAAGCTGCCGCCGGTTTTGTCCCATCAAATCGTTTCCGCCCATGATCTGTTGGCCCTGACCGCCTCCGGGCGTTGGGCGCGAACCTTCCTTGAGCATCAAGGCCGGGATATGCGCATCTATCTGTTGGATGACCGCAACCAGGTCGTCCACCGTTTGAACATCGACGCCAACCTGCTGGTGCATGTCAAGCGCGGCGAGGTGGCCGTGGGCGCCACCCTGGACCGAATTTCGGACTTTGCGGCGCACATATACCCAGCCGAGCGTTTTTTTCGCACGCTCAATACCTTTGATGAGCTGGCGCGCGCGCGCATCGTGGCTGATCCTGAGGCGCTTTTGCGACTCAAGGGGCGCATCCAGCGCGTCGGCATATCAGAGGTCACTTTTGGTGAAAGCGTTGATTTGGGATTCGAGGTGGCGGCCGTGGAGGGTCCCAAGGTGATTCTGATGCAGGGGGTGGCCGGCGACGTGCGTCGCCTGCAGCGGGTCCTGGTATCCGAGGAAGCATCACAGCGGACATGGTCCCGGGAGGTGTTGCCTTGAGCATCATCGTGCCGGTGTTGCGGCGGCTGACGGATATCACGGCCTTGTTGTTGACCCTGGGCGGTGCCGCCTTGATTGTCGCGCTCATCCTGACGCTGGGCATCATCAAGGATCTGCCCAGCGTTCCCGAACCTCTTCGCCGTATTATCGAGACCCCGGCCACGGAAATCTACGCCGCCAACGGCGAACGCATCCTGCAAATCGGCGGACACGACTATGTGCCTCTGGATCAAGTCGCCATTGATTTCCTGCAGGCCATTCTGGCCACCGAAGATCACCGGTTCTGGGAACATCACGGCATCAATAAAATGCGCACCCTCAAGGCGCTGTGGACCACCATAGCCGACGGCCGTCTACAGGGGGCCTCCACCATCACCCAGCAATTGGCCAAGAATCTGTTTTTCAGTTTCGAGCAGACGTATGCCCGCAAAGTTAAAGAACTGCTTGTTTCTTTTCAGATTGAATCCCAGTTCAGCAAGCACGAAATTCTGGAGGCCTATGTCAACCAGATCTATTTCGAGCCGCGGGCCCAGGGGATCGCTTCGGCCGCGCGCCATTTTTTCGGTAAACGCGCGGCTCAACTCTCCCTTGCGGAATCGGCCCTGCTGGCCGGACTGCCCAAATCTCCTACGCGGTACAATCCGCTGCGGTATCCGGATCGCGCCAAAACACGCCAACAGATTGTTTTAGCGCGTATGGTCGCGGCAGGTTTCATTTCGCCGACCGAGGCCGAGGCGGCCGCCGCCGAGCCGCTGACGTTCGGCCGTCAAGGGGGAGAGGCGTTGGTTGGGGAGTACTTTGTGGATTGGGTCCTCAAGGACCTGGAGGATCGATATGGCGCCCAGGTTGTCTACCATGGCGGTTTGAAGGTGACCACCACCGTTGACCTGCAACTTCAGCGCCTGGCGGAGTCCGTCCTGGTTCAAGGCCTGCAGACAACGGAAGGACTACTGCAGCCGCCATCCGCCACCGATGGCGCCGATGAGGTTCAGGGGGCCCTGGTGTCCGTGCAGGTAAACTCCGGTGCTGTCAAGGCCATGGTGGGCGGACGGGATTATGCCCACAGTGAATTTAACCGGGCCGTGGCCGGTAATCGGCTGCCGGGTTCGGGTTTTAAACCGTTTTTGTATTATACCGCCTTCGAACGCCTGGGCCTTACACCCGCTTCGGTCCTGAAGGATCAGCCGGTAAGCCTGGCCGTGGACGGCGCATCGGATTGGCGGCCGCGAAACTTCAGGCGTGAATACCAGGGGCCACTTATCCTTAAAAAAGCCTTTGCCGAATCCGTCAACAGCATTGCCGCCCAACTGGTGGCCCTGACCGGACCACAGCCGGTGATCGATACTGCCAGGCGTTGTGGCATCGAGAGCCCCTTGGCGCCGGTCTACTCCGTGGCGTTGGGCACCTCGGGGGTCAGTCCGCTGGAAATGGCCGCCGCATTCGGCACCCTGGCGGCCGGCGGAATGCATTATTCCCCATTTGGCGTCTGGCGGGTGGAAGACTGGGACGGCCAAGTGCTAGAGGAACACATCGTCAGTGGTGAGCAGGTCTTGGACCCCCGGTTGACCTACCAGGTGGTGGACTTGCTCCAGGGTGTTCT
>JABDRH010000182.1 GCA_013041835.1 Desulfatitalea sp.
GCCCAGGTCCAGCACTTCAAATCCGCTTAGATCCATCATCATCGCAACGATGTTCTTTCCGATGTCATGGATGTCTCCTTCAACGGTGGCGAGCAAGAACTTGCCGCACTTTTTCTCCGTGACCACCGATTCCCCCTGCTCCATATGGGGTTTGATGATCTCAGCGCCGTTTTTCATCATCTCGCCGGACATGATCAATTCGGGGATAAAATAGGTTTTTTCCTCAAACCGCTTTCCGATAATCGACATCGCTTCCTGATACGCTTTCAGGATTTCGAAGGCATTTTTCCCTTCATCCAAATATTGCTTTGTCAGCTCCATCACCGTGTCTTCCTGCATCTCTGCCATGGCGGTAACAAGTTCTTGCATATTAAATTTCTCCTGGTGATAATTTAAATCGCCCCAGAGCAAATCCGTTTGGCTCTGAATGCCTTGCTAAATAAAAGTCATACAAAGCTAAATTCATGCCAAGTTAAATATGATGAAATTTCAATAAGATACGGAAATTATTGGAATAAAACTTATAAATATGTTAGTTTTTCCGTTGTATTTATCAGTAGTTGTGGTATTTGTTAGGCGATTGGCGGAAAAGAATATCCCTCAAGATTGTTCATCATGAGCATGAATCGATATGAAATCCATTGATCAAAATGAGTTTTTCAAAAATACCATTTTGCGGTTGCTCCGCAACGATGAAATCGAAAAGGCCCTGCAGGATTGCCTGATCTATTTAAAGGAATTCATGCCTGGGGAAAGGCTTCAACTCTGTCGATACAACCGTGGACTAAAGGCCCTGCAAGTGATCGCTGTGGCAACTGCACAGGAAGCCTATCGTACTGAACTCGTTTATGCGGTGGATGAAGCCGGGCAGGCATACCTGGAAAGCCCTGAAACGCCCACATTTGAAATCGTCAACCGTTTTGGGCGGGATCCGGTTGCGTCATCGCTGAGCCGCAGAAGCGGCATGTTTTTAAACCATTCTGCGATGGTGATTCAGTCGAGGGGAAAAAAAGATGAGATGGGCACATTGGTGTTGCTCGCGGAAGGGGAAGATCGGTACAACGATCATCACCTGAAACTTTTTTCCATGCTGAAAGAAGTGTTTGACAATCTTTTTGCAAATGTGAACCGATTCGATGAATTGAACCAGGTTAAAGAACTGTTGCGTATAGATATGGATGCGCTTCGCTGCAGAGTCCTCGGACATCCTGAATCCAAAGTCGTGGGCAAGGATTTCGGATTAAGACGTGTGATGGAACTGGTTGCCGAGGTAGCCCCTTTGGCAAGTCCCGTATTGCTCCTGGGTGAAACCGGCGTGGGTAAGGAGGTCGTTGCCAATGCCATTCACAATCTGTCACCGCGTAAAAAGAATCCCTTTGTTCCGGTTAACTGTGGGGCCATCCCGGAAGGGCTGATGGACAGTGAATTCTTTGGCCATGAACGCGGTGCCTTTACCGATGCGCGTTCGCAGAGAAAGGGTTATTTTGAGCTGGCGGATAAGGGGAGCATATTCCTTGATGAAATAGGAGAGTTGCCGCCCAAAGCCCAGGTTCGCATGTTGAGGGTGCTTCAGGAAAACCAGATTCAGCGGGTCGGCAGCAATGAGCGGCTCAATGTCGATGTGCGCATTATCGCGGCCACACATCAAAACCTTCAGGAAATGGTGCAGGATGGCCGATTTCGGGCTGACTTGTGGTTCCGGCTCCACGTCTTTCCGATTGCCATTCCGCCTTTAAGGAAGCGCAAGGAAGATATTCCTGCCCTGGTGACGTACTTTATTGAAAAAAAACGCAAGGAATTGAATCTTGCCGCTCCATCAGAATTTTATCCCGGTACATTTGATACCCTTGTTGATTACGATTGGCCCGGCAATGTCCGTGAACTGGAAAACGTTGTGGAGCGTGCCCTGATTTTGTGCAAAGACCGACCATTGAATTTCAATGCACTGGTACAATCAGGTCACGCCGTGGAAGAAGTCGAGAAATCAACATCTGAAGGCAAGTTGTTAAGTCTTGACGAATATACGGCGCGGTATATCAAGCGCGTTCTTGAAAAGACAAACGGCAAGATTGAAGGTCCGGGTGGCGCAGCGGAAATACTGAATATCAACCACGGCACATTGCGCTACCGGATGAAGAAATTGAATATCCCTTTTGGTAAAAAGAGATTCTTTTAGAAATTGGCCGATTTTATTTAACCCATATGCTGCAAAAGCCGGATGGCGTAAGATCCTGCGTTGCCAAGGGTTCGCAGTAGCCTTCGCTACGGCTTCACCCTTGGCGTTTTATCTGCAGTCCTCCGACTATTGCAGCATTTGGTTTAATCTAAGGCGTTTGCTGCCTTTATACAAGCGTTTGCTTCCCTTAGGGCCTCGGTGAAATTCGTTTTGAGTTGGGATTGCACCAAACACTGCATCAAAGCATCTTTATCGCCTTGATGGGCTGCCGAAAAGGCTTGGTAGGGTTTATACCCGCATGCAAGGATCGCTTTGACAGCTTCTTTCGTGTCGTATTGGAGCTCTTCAATGCTTTCAAATCCTTTGCCGTTCATGCACGCTTTGAAGCCTGCGCCATGTTCGCTGATCGTATCAATTGTCTCTTTTTGCAGCAAACCGATCATTCTGCCTATTTGTATATAATTGAGAAAAGATAAGCCGCCGCAAGCCTTTATTCCCTGGAGCATCTCCTCGTGGGTCGAATCCGTACTCACTCCGTTGGCCTGCAGGCATTCGAGTATGGATGGACCTCCCATGGTTTCCTCCGCGTTCGCAATCGTGGACATCGCGGTGCCCGCCAACAAGACAACAATAACCATAACCGTCAATTTCTTAAACATTGATTTCATCGTCTCATTCCTCCTTGGTTTGTTTACAAAATTGTTCGACCTGCGTATGTATCACCCTGACCCTAACGTCACGGTTTGCGCACAAATTATAAAATTCATGGTGAGCTGCCCAACACGAAGGCATTTGGGCTTCCCGCTTCGCAAAGGCATCCTTGCCGGCACGAAAACCAGCGAGTCTTGCAGCTTTATCCACAGGCTTTAGATCCTGCCGCTCCAGCGGTAAAAAGTGCTAAAATGTTGACGGCGGCCGATACGTCTACAAAATTAGCGTTTTGTCAAATTGTCGTTTTTAATGATTGGGCCAAGCTTTTTCTGGAACCAACTATGTCAAAGTTACGATTGGATGTCAATGCCTGCACCCGTGCTGCAGCGATTCTAACGAATTTCTAACATTACACGGTCGACGTGGACCAACTCAACGATGTGTTGCTTGTTCACGGGTGGGTCGATTACCCAATTGTTATTATAGGTCACTTTTTTTATGCAACATTGCGGTTAATCATCTGATGCAAATAATGCAATGCCGCCTCACGATTTTTGCGACCAGCTTGATAGATCCGGTCACTGCCGCTCAAGTGATTGGCCTCTGTATTAATATAATTCTGCATTGTAATCTGCTCATGATCAAGGGTCATCTGATAGGCTGAAGGAATTATAAAATCATGGGCGTTCGCTTTAACGGTGATCGGCGATGTAACACCTTGTTCATGCCAGTGGATTACTTTTTGAATCAGTTCATTTGATATGGGTTTGGCATGATTCTCATGCATAATCGTCTGGCTGTAAATGACATCGATTTTATCGAAAATCCTCTGAGATAGTCGTATGGGTTCATTTTTCAGTTGGACCCAATGGTTGTCAGGCAAATGCAAAAGGCTGCTAAGTTTCTGATTGCTTTCTAAGCGTTTTTCAAGTCGACGCACAAAGGCCATTACGGCGGCATCATACAAAAAATCTTCCGATTTCATATCGGCGGAAACAAGGCCGCTTATTGGGCAAGGCGTTGTTAAAGACTGGTTTATCGATGCTAATACGCAATACTGGGCGGCAGTCGCAGAATAATTCGGCTCCATCCTGAATATGTTTAGATCATAAAAAGCGTTGTTCGGATCATCGCGTAATCCCCCCAACCAATTATACAGCTCTTCAAGCAAATTTGAGGCAATCTTGTTTTTTTCACGATCGCGGGGATTCAATGCTTTCAGATGTGTGTCCGACTGAATTTCCTTCCGGACATCGTGTAGGAAGGAAATCACCCTGTCCACCGATAGATATTGTGAGATATCCGTGGCAAACGATTTGTCATCCAATCCCTGCAAAACAAGGCAGATCTGCCAAAGCCCTCGAAGAATGGACTGAATATTTTCACTATTGCCGAGCGGTGATCCATAATCAGGGGCTGATATCGTGATCACGCCTTGGATAATATTCTTTTTAAATACATTTTTATCCAACCAGTTCAAATATCTGGCAACCAAACCGCCCTGACTGTAGCCGATCAGAATATTGGGCGCCGTTTGTTCCAACAAGGTGTAGTAACCCTGGTATTTGGGTGTCTGCATTTGATAGTTAACCGTTTGCTGATCCCAAAAGCTTTGGTAGGCGGACTGCCCGGCTTCTTCATAGTAGTGCCTGATATTGTCAAGTATTTGCTTGGGCTGGGGCTCTGCTGAATCAAAAAGAGCACCGATACATTTCGGTGCAATGGGTACAAAATACTCCTCATCCGGCATGAGTTGATTGCCGGAACCGGAACGTTGACCGAACTGGATTTGCTCTTTGAATGCAGCACACAGCTCCTGCTGCACTTGTAATGCACTTTTATGTTCCGGAAATGTTTGTGGCCCTGAGATCAGATCGTACGCTTTATTGATGGTCCATATGGTAATTTTTTGAGTCATACCGTCACCTCACGCTTCTTTTGGGTTTAAAAATGAATCGTTGACCTTTGATCCTCATGGTTCGCAAATGTGCAGATACAGCTAAATATCCATCTGTTAAAACCAATGCTGCATCAAAAACAGGGGCAAAAGGCAGTAGGCATTTGCACAGAATTAAGATTGGCCATGGTGCGCCATTCAGAGCAGTGAACTAATGGTGAACTTGAGGATGGAGTAGATTCGAGCCATTTTTTTTCCCTGCGGGAAAGACGGAGGGCCATAGTTTGTGTGTGTGTCGCGGTAGCTCACTACGGCTTCACCC
>JABDRH010000190.1 GCA_013041835.1 Desulfatitalea sp.
GTGTCAAAGGACGCATACTGTCTGTATTCGTCCTTTGACACAACGCAGAAGACGGGAAAAAAGACAAGCAAGAGGGGTATATTCTTTGATAGGAATCGCCTTAAGCCTGCACCTCCTCCTTGACCCCCACGACCATTTTATAAAGCACCGTCAGTACCAAGGCGCCTACGGCGTAGACGCCGAGGGTGATGCCGATTTCCGGCATGGAAGGAGCGTACTCGCGAACCTGATGCAACGGGTTGGGCACGAAGCCGCCTGAAATCATGCCCAGGCCTTTGTCGATCCAGGTGCCGGCAATGATCACGGCGCACGCGGCGGCCAGGGTCGTTTCGTTCTTGCGGGTTGATGGATTGACGGTGAGGATGATGCCCATCACCATCAGGGCCATGGAGGTCCACATCCAGGGCGCCAGCGAACTTTTGCCTTGCAGCCCCACGAACAAATACGTGATATGGTCCATGTGCTCGGGGATATTGCTGTAAAAGGCCACGAAGATTTCACACAAAAAGAAGAAGACGTTGATGCTGATGGCGTAGGCCACGGTTTTGGCCAGGCTCTGGATCTGCTTTTTGCCCGGATCGAAACGGGTCAGGTGGCGCACCAGCAAGCAGAGCAGGATCAGCAAGGACGGGCCGGCGGCAAAGGCCGAGCTTAAAAAGCGCGGCGCCAGGATGGCGGTGAGCCAGAAACCGCGGCCGGGCATACCGCAGTACAGAAAGGCCGTCACCGTGTGAATGGACACGGCAAAAGGAATCGAGATGTAGATGATGGGTTTGAGCCACTTCTGGTAGTGGACGCCGTTACGTTCGGCTTCCAGCACGTTCCACCCTACCACCAGGTTGATGAGCAGGTAGCCGCTGAGCACGAGGGCATCATACATCAACACGCTGTTGGGGGTGGGGTAGAGAAAGACATTCAATATGCGCATGGGTTGCCCCAGGTCCACTAAAATAAAAATCATGCACATGATCAGCGAAGCGATGGCTAGGAATTCGCCCATGATGGTGATGCGGCCGTAAGCCTTGTAGTCGTGTAAATAATAGGGCAGCACCACCATCACGCCCCCGGCGGCCACGCCGACCAGGTAAGTAAAATTGGCGATGTAAAAACCCCACGACACGTCGCGGCTCATGCCGGTAATGGCCAGGCCGACTCTGATCTGCCACAAGTACAGGATGAAACCGAGGCCGATGACGCCCAACAGGGCCACGACCCATGTCCAGTAACTCTTGTTTCCTTTGACCGCTAATTCAAGCATACCTACCTCACACGATGTAGTAGACGCACGGTTCGGTGCCTAAGTTCTGTTTGCGTCGAATGGTGAAATTCTCACGCAGCATATGCCTCACCTCCGAGTCGGGGTCTTTCAGATCGCCGAACACCAAGGCGCCCTCGGAGGCTTCCACGCAGGCGGGCATCCGGCCTTCGGCCAACCGCTCGGCGCAGAAGTTGCATTTTTCCACCACACCCTTCATGCGGGTGGGGTATTTCAGGTTCATTTCCTTTTCGTCCAGCCCCAGGCGCGGATCCTTGAAGTTGAAGCTGCGCGAGCCGTAGGGGCAGGCCGCCATGCAGAAGCGGCAGCCGATGCAGCGGTGCATGTCCATGATGACGATCCCGTCGCTTTCGCGCTTGAAAGTGGCCTTGGTCGGGCAGGCGCGCACGCAGGGCGGGTTTTCGCAATGGTTGCACATCACCAGGTAAGGCCGGTGCTCGGCCTCCTCGCTGAGGTAAGGATGAGGATTGTTGGGAAAAGCGTTGTGGTAGTGGGTCTCCCAGATCCACTTGATCTCGTGGCGCACTTCGTTGAAATGGGGCACGTTGTGTTCCTTGTGGCACGCCTCGATCATGGGTTCCAGATCTTCGGGGCCGTGAAAGCGTCGGGTGTCGATAACCATGCCCCACTGGATCGCGGCTAACGCCTTGGGCCCTTTTTGAAAGGCCATGGCAGTCCCGTGTCCATCGGAGGCGGCGGGGGCCACGGCCTTGATCGCCGGCTGTACGCCGAACCCCAAAGCGGCGATGCCCGCCATTTTCATAAAGCGTCTGCGGCTGCTTTTCATTTCATCTCTCCTTGGGGGTTGTCGATGTGGCAATCCCAGCAATAGGGCCGTACCGAAGCGTAATTGTGGCAGCGGTCGCAAAATTCGGCCTTGTTGGAATGGCAGTCCAGGCAGGTGTTGGACAGGCTCATGTTGTAGATCTTGCCCTCGGGATTGACAAAGTCGCGCACGGCGCCGCGCACCACCTTGAGTCGCCATACGTCGAGCAGTTGCATGTGCTCTTGGGTCATGTAATCCTTGGGCATGACGCACTGGCCGGCCGCCTTGGCCTTGGTCGTCAGTTCCACTTCGGGCATCGGGGCGGCCTTTCCCATCTTGATCACCAGGTTGTACCAAAACGGGGAGAGGAACAGGCCCAAGAAGATAACCAAGCCTATTACGATCCATTTCTTACTCATCGGCGTCCTCCATTCCCGGCAGCGGCTCGCCGCGCAGGTCCGTGGTTCGTTCTTGTTCTCCCGGCAGGATCAGGGCGTTGGCCACCATTTCGTGAAGGCCGGTCACATCAACCTCGGGCACCCAATACTCCATCAGGGGCGGCAGCGCAGCGCGGTCCACGGCGCACACGCAGGCCAGCATGTTCACCCCGAACTTTTCGTGTACATACTTTACGGCGTTGGCCCGGGGCAAACCGCCGGCCATGCGCTGCTCCATGTTTTCGCCGGCATTAAGGCCCGAGCCGGAGCCGCAGCAAAAGGTCTGCTCGCGGATGGTATTGGCCGGCATGTCATGGAAATGGTTGGCCACGTTGCGGATCACGTAGCGCGGCTCTTCGAGCAGGCCCATGCCCCGCGAGGGGTTGCACGAGTCGTGGAAGGTGAAGATCTTGTTGTCGTTGCGGCCCGGGTCCAGATCCAGCTTGCCGTGCCGGATCAAGTCGGCGGTAAATTCGGCGATGTGAACCATCTTGGTGGACTTGGCGTTTTCGAACGTGGTGCCGGTGATGGGGTTGACCGGTGTTTCCAAAAAGTCGGCCGGTCCGTTCATGGTGTCCATGTACTGGTGGATCACCCGCCACATGTGGCCGCACTCGCCACCCAGGATCCACTTGACGCCCAGGCGTTTGGCCTCCAGGTACATCTTGGCGTTGAGGCGCTTCATGGTTTCATGGGAGGTGAAAAAGCCGAAATTGCCGCCCTCGCTGCCATAGGTGCTCCAGGTGACATCCAGGCCGTATTTTTCTTTCAGAAAGTGAAACAGCATGATGTAACCCATGCACGAGTAAGTGCCCGGATCAGCGAAGACATCACC
>JABDRH010000195.1 GCA_013041835.1 Desulfatitalea sp.
TTGTTCGCTCAGGCGCGCGAGATCTGGGGAGAAAAGCGCATTCTTCGCTACATCCGCTGGATATCCTACGTTCAATTTTGGGCGATGGTTCAGAACGTGTGTAATCTGAAGTGGGTGCCCGCGGCAGGGCTCGGTGAGAAACAGGCGGTGGTGCCCCCCGATCCCAAAGAGCGGTTGGATTTCGACACGAGTGTCATGAACGGCTTGCTTTCACTTTGGGATTCCATGGCCACATCCACGTTTGGCGAGTGATCCGTCCAAGGAGGTATACGATGTTTTTGAGAGGTCAGATAGGTCCGGTTCCCAAGTGGTTGGCCGAGATGGATTGGACAAAGGAAATACAGGCGATCGAAGAGAACTGGATCAAAACGGGCAAGATGATTTCCTACAATTTATGGGGCCGTGGCCTGCATATGATAGGACCGAAGTTCCTGGGCATGAGTGAGGAGCAGCGCCCCAATTTTATGTACTATGCTTTCCCGGACCTGGAAAGATTTAAGGAATGGGCCCTTGGGGCACCGGAGCACACCGCCATGCATGCAAAGCTCATGATAGCCATGAAAGACGCTGCAAAAGCCGGTCTTCCGCCCGGCCCAGGGCCTGGGCAGCCGGGTTATCATTTCCATGCGACGGATGATCCGAATGCCGATATTCCGGCCATCCGCGCGGAGCTGAAGGAAATGTACGCAAAGATTGAAAAGTCGGATTGGGTGCATGCACCTCCAGGGTCCATTGTCAAGATGATGCTGGGCGACGATGATTTATAATGTCTTCTCATGAAGAAATACCACAATAGACAAGGAGCATGAAATGGCGAAAAAATCAACGGAATTGTCCAAGCAACCGGAAGGAATCAGGTTGCCGATTCTACGCACGCATGCGGACATTGATGCGTCATCCCACCTGACCGAGGAAGAAAAGGCGATGGCGAAGGACAACCTAACAAGGGTTCCGCCAAGCGACGGCTGGTACATGCTGGAGAACGACCCTGAGATGCAAGCCCTCGCGAACATCCATGAAAATGGGCTTATCGGGCTCCTTGATCCGGACTTTCAAGGCATCAAGGGTGGTCCCATGAACCTGGTTTGCCTTGAACTCGCAAGACTTACCGGGTGCGAATGGATGGCTTCATTTCTAGCCAAAATAGGAATGACCTCTCCCTTATCCTCGGATGATTGGGACCCCGCACAACTCGCCGTGCTTTCATTTCCGGACTCGAAGCTATGGAGTGAGAATCAGCGATTGGCCTTGAAGTTTATCGGCGCTTGTTATAACCATGCCATGACCGATGAATTGTTCGAACAGGCACGCAAGGCATGGGGAGAGAAGCGCGTCCTGCGTTTCATCTTCTTCATCGGCTACGTTAACACGTGGGCGATGGTTGAAAACGCCTGCAACCTGACTTTTACGCCGGTGTCATCCGAAGCCAAGGTCGCCGCCAACGAGACAGAGAAGCTGGGTATCGACGACGTACGGAAGGGACTGAAAGCACTTTGGAATTCTAAACAAAAGTTTATTCCTTGATTACCGTTGCACGGAACGGTGGAGACCGGGTACCGTCTCAGGGGGAGGAGGAGGGTGTGATTCATGGCCTTCTGAGACGGCACCATCATTTTCGACGATTTAAGGAGGTTATTATGAGTGATTCAAAATGCAAAGCAACGAACTCAGCAGCACCACGCATGCCGATGGTTAAGACCCCGGCTGATGTCGAGGCATTGTCCAGCCTGACCGAGGAAGAAAAGGCGTTGGCGTTGGACAATCTGAAAAAGGTTCCGCTCAGTGATGGTTGGGCTCTCATGGGAAACGATCCGGAGCTGCAGGCATTCATGCACATTATCGAGCAGCAGGCCACCGCGCTTTTAGACGGCGATTTCCAGTGTGCGCCATTAACTCCCATGAACCTGGTTACCTTGGAGGCCGTACGGCGCTCCGGTAACGACTACATGAAAACCCTTTTTTTCGCTATCACGGCTGTGGAGCTAAGAGAGTTCAATAAGGAAGAAGATTACCCAAAACTCGGATTGCTGGATGACCCGGATTGCTCGCTCTGGACTGAAGAAGAACGCCTTGTCCTTAAGTTCGCACAGGCGGTTCTCGACAATAAGATGACGGATGAACTGTTCAGCCAAGCGCGAACGGCATGGGGAGATAAAAAGCTCCTGCGGCTTTTCTTTTGGATGGGCTACGTGAACTTGTGGGGTTTGCTGAACAATATGTTGAACATTAAATTTACGCCCGACATGATGACAGAGGGAATGAAAAAAGGTTTTCCACCCGCTGTTATTCCAAATATAGTTGGGCCGTTCCAAAAAACGAGGAAGGATTTGCTGGAGTTCTGGAAGACTATACCGGAGATTCCACACATGAACCCTCCTACGTCCGAATAACGATAGAGATTGAATCTCGCCGGAGCATTCTCCGGCGAGTCTCCGATCCTTAAGGAAGCTGTCTAAACATGATTTCTTCGCTGTCGGGTTCATTTTTGAGCAACATATCCGGCGGATGTAGCCACCGGATATGTTGCAGGTACAATACCTGGGATCAGGAGCAACCGTCTCGAAATGCTCTTTGTCCATTGCATATGAGCAAATATTGTATGATTTCTTGAAGAGAGGCCCTGTATATGAAAAAGTTTATGGAGAGTAGTCTGTATATATTACCCGCCGCAGGCGTTGTGGTTGCAATTTATATGGCTACAAACTGGTCTGCGATGCCGGTTTTGCAGCGAATGGCGGGCTTGATGTTTATCTTGTTGGATTTGCACGCCATGGAAGAGTATCGGTTTCCGGGTGGCTTTATCCAGATGGAGGAACGTAGTTTCAATGTCTCCTTCCCCAGGCCGGAGGTCAATGAATTCGTGTTGGTTATGATAATTTTCTACACTGCTCTTGTGCCTTTTTTTTTCTCGCATGTGGCCTGGTTGGTCATGGCTCCCATGGTTTGCAGCATTATTCAGTTACCAAGTCATCTTGGCGCAGCCCGGAAAATGAAGCGTTTTTATTCGCCCGGACTGGTGACCGCGATCCTCATGGTGCCCATTTGGCTCTACACGATTATTTATATTGTACAAAATAACTTGATGCGTCCGGTGGAATTGATCTTCTCCATCCTATATTTTTTCATTCCCTTCGGGCTTTCATCGGTAGTTATAATAAAAATGAATGGCCTTAAGGTTTCTGACTTCAAAAAAAAAGGTGCCAGAGCTTAGGATTCGTGCAAAAATAAAGTTACATTTTTAGGTGTTGAGGCGCTCACCCGGCATGGCACAAAAATTAAAGAATATCGAGATATTCTTTATTGTTGTAACGCAGCCGGGTGAGATGGATCGGCGCATGAAAATGTGAATTTATTTTTGTTGCGCGAGCCCTTAAACACGCTTTAAGAAACAAGAGCAAGAGCTGTAATAGTAGAATTAATATTTCAAAGGAGCTTATTCATGAGTGATACTAAAAGCAAGCTAAAAACCAGGAAACCGGGGGAGTTTCGGTTGCCACTTATTAAAACCCTTGCCGATGTCGAGGCATTGTCCCACTTGAGCAAGGAAGAGAAGGCGGTGGCGGTGGAAAATTTCACAAGAATTCCTCCCAGTGACGGTTACTATATGATGGGGAACGACCCGGATCTGCAGTCGTTCTGGCGGCTTATGGAGATGGAAATTACATCGCTGCTGTTCCCGGATCATCAAGGGGTTCCCTTCGGGCCGATGAATCTGATTACCCTCGAAGTCGCAAGGCACAGCGGTAACGATTACCTGCTCGGTTTTATGCAACATGTCACTGCCAACACCATCGGGGATTTTGACAAACCATATGACAACTATCAGAAACTCGGCATGCTGGAAAACGCGGATTCGGCGATGTGGACTGACGAAGAGCGAATGATCATCAAATTCACTCGGGCGTGCTTAGAATCTAAGATGACCGATGAATTGTTTGAACAGGCCCGCGCAGCATGGGGAGAAAAAAAGCTCCTCCGGTACATCGCCTGGGTGGCGTTCGTGCAACAATGGGGGACATTGCAAAGCGCCTTGGACATGAAGTTTTTGCCGGAAACAATGTCTTTTCCCAGAGGTATTATGGGTCCTGAGGCTGTAGGGGCCGCCGTTTCGAAACTTAAAGATACAAAAGACAAGGTACGTGAGTTCTGGAATACTTTGCAGAAGCCGGATAATCGCATGTGAGAAAATCTTCTGTGGTTAGGCAGTAATTTGACGGATATGGGCTCGCAGGGCTTGGTTCTAACATGGCCCACTGACTTGATTCGAAAGCTGCAAGACACCCGTATGTGATATTATATCAATGGGATGCTTCAAATCATAGATTGGCTAATGCCAAGAGTGGGCGAACTTAGAACCAAGCCCGGCTCGCGCAAAAAAACTTTATATTATAAAAGGAATTATTTATGAAAAATTCTATTCTGAAGAGTGGCGTTGGTATTATTTATCTGTTTATCCTTGCAGGTGTTGCGGCTGCGATCTATACGGTTGTGAACTGGTCCACGCTGCCGGTTCTGCAGCGGATGATCGGATTGATCTTTTTTATGTTTTCTTTACACGAAACGGAAGAATTTTTGTTTCCGGGCGGATTTTCGGAGATGGTGACTGGTAAATTGAACTTTACCCTTACTAAACCATATGCCCACAAACTATCTGTGGCTGGAATTGTCAGCATCATGTGTCTTATGCCGCTGCTATTTCCGCAGGTGATCTGGTTATCCATGTCCATTATGATACTCGGCGCCCTTGAGCTTGTTGCTCATTTGGGTATGATCAAGCTGTTTAAAAGAGAGCGTCCTTACACGCCGGGGATGGTGAGCGCAATGCTCATGTTCCCCGTCGCCATCTACAGTATTACCTATGTTGTGCAAAACAGCCTGATGCGTCCTGTGGAATGGCTCTTCTCTGTTCTTTTTATGGTCGGATGCTTCATTATATCTCAGGCATTTGTCATAACAGTAAACGGCATAAATTATATTGAATTTGTGAAGTCCCGCAAAGCACTTGGCATGGTTAAACAGAAGTAAAAGCAAGAGCAGGAAGGACCCGAAGAGGCATTGGTGAGATAAGACAATTCAAGCGGCACCTCCGCCGACCGACACGCTTCTTGATCAAATTTTCTCGGTATTCCCGCTTGTGGTCGTTTTTTTATGGCCTCGCGACCGAGGTGTCGGTTAATAGCCGAGAGCCCGTGCCGGAGACCGATCCTCCGATTCTGCTAAGGGTTCGGTCGAGTAGACCGAGGTCTTTCCTTGGCTTTAGGCTTTGTTGTTCCTTCGCTGTTATCGCCTGTTTCCAGGCGGTGCCCCAAGTTTCAAGCCATGACTTTCGGTTGTACCCCGGCCCTTCACAGAACCGAACAAACTGATTTCCCATACATCCGGCTCCTCGGTTAATCTTTCAGACTGCCTGCACCCTACGCAGGTTTTTGCTTTGTCCTATCCGCGGCATGCATGAACTGATAACCGCCGTTCACGTCACCGGCGGCGTAGATCTGTTTTTGGATGGTCTTCAGGCGTTTATTCACTACGATTCCGGAACGATGGGTGTTTACGCCGGCCGCTTCAAGCCCCAGTCCCTCGATGTTGGATTTTCGACCCATGGCCGCCAGGTCGGATTGATCGAATACCTTCATGGAGGCGGAAAGACCAAAGGTATCCACTACAAACCCGATGATCAACAATTCCCCCATGGGGTGATTGACTTCTCATTAGTTACCCTATGGTTTAATTTGAGCTAATGAATAGGAGTGACATTTCTATATGTCAGGCTAAGCATCCGAATATGCCAACAAATCTATAGACATCACATATTCGGCATAAATTCTGCTGTAACTGCAACATCATCATGATGACGAATCCGGTATGGGTTTGAAAAAATATGGGAGGTGATCGGACTTTCGATAAATGAAATTTGTGAAGTCCGGCAGGGCTGCAGGGTGAGAAGCTCACTACAAACTCAGTTATATGGGTGTTCCATGGCCTCGGCATAGACGAAACAAATTGAAAGGAGCATAAAATGGCAACAGACCTATCGAAACGAACCAAACAACAGGAAGGTATCCGGCTGCCGATGGCTCGAACGGATGCGGATATTGACGCGTTGTCACATTTGAGCGAGGCGGAGAAGGCGGCGGCCAAGGAAAACCAAAAAAGGGTCCCGCCCAGCGACGGATGGCTTTTGCTGGGCAACGATCCGCAGTTGCAGGCCATCGCACGCATCGACGAGATAGCCACCGTGGTACTTCTTGAACCGGACACGCAAATGATTCCGGGCGGCCCCATGAACCTGATTTGCCTCGAAGTTGCAAGGCATATGGGCAACGAATGGATGTTTGCCGCCATGGCCAAAGT
>JABDRH010000240.1 GCA_013041835.1 Desulfatitalea sp.
GCTCAGAACACGCACAGGCCCCTGGATGCCGTTGTCCATGCAACCGAAATGGTGGTAATCGCTTGGGGCCAATCGAAAAACGAGACAGCAGCCGCCCTGGAAGGCGTCCGCCACTTCAGACGATGCAATGAGCCGAGGCACACTCAGGGCGGTGCCTTTAATGGTCAGGCGGGTTTCCGCGTGGATGGAAAATGCCTGTAAGCGACTGTCGGCCGGGGAGATAAGCGCCGCCGGATCGGCGGCCAAGGGACGGGCGCCGGGTTTCAGGCGGCGGATGAAAAAATCATTGAATGAGGCAAAGCCCTGGGGCGGCATTTGCACCTCGTCCAAATCGATCCCGTGCTCATCCACAAAACGTCGGATTTTTCGGCGGCTGAACGGATGCTGCTGGACACAACCGTATAGCCGGGACAAGGGACGGCGGCACAAGAACCATCGCGTGAGGATCCACCCCAAAAACGTGCCGTATCCAATTTGCATCCACTTGCGACCCGGCACCTTCTCGATTTCTAAACAGCCGGTGCGGCGGTTGTAAATGCGAATGGCGTCGCGGGAGCGAGGCATCTTCATTTGGATTCAATCTTTACCGATACCGCAAATCGTCCTGGGCCGGAAAGCAGCAGACCGATGCACACACAGGCCAGGGCGCCGGCATAAAGCGGCAGGGTTTTATAGCCTACATTGACGAAATTGAAGAAATAAAGGCTGTAAACCAGTGTGAGCAGGACGGCGCCCATGCGAAAAAAGTAGCCGGTGAGCAGGCTCAAACCGGCCAGCGACTGGACGACCAACACCACCAGACCCACCACGTGCGCTGGAAGGTCCGGGTGGGAGAAGGGCATCTCGCCGCCGACCAGCCGCCAGGTCTGGGCGCCGTCGATGAGGCGCGGCACGGCATGGGTGAACAGGCTGGCGGCAATACCCAGGCGGATGAAAAGCAGACCCGAGTGGATTTGTCTTTCAATTACGGTTTGCATGGCGTTTCCTCTACTTTTTGGTGCCAACGAAGAGCACTGCTATCCCCAGGGTCAGCGGCCGATAGCGCACCTGGTCGAATCCGGCTTTTTGCATCATGCCGACAAAACGGCCAACCGGTGGAAATTTGGCCACCGATTCGGGCAGGTAGGCGTAGGCAAAACGGTGCCGGGAAACCAAACGCCCCAGCAAGGGCAGCAAGCGGCTGAAGTAAAGCAGGTAGCATTGCCGCATGACACCCTGCTCGGGTGTGGCCAGTTCCAAGACCGCCAGCCGACCCCCCGGCCTCAACTGGCGGTGGAAACAGTTGAGCACCTCAATCTTGTTTTGGATGTTTCGAATACCAAAGGCGATGGTCACCGCATCAAAACCGCCGGGTGCAAACGGCAATTGGAATGCATCGGCCGCGGTCAACCCAATGGATGGATGGGTGGCGATGAGGCATTGCTTGGCCTTGGCCGAACGTAGCATTTGCGGAGCAAAATCGACCCCCACCACCTTGACCCGGGAGCCGGTCTGCCGGACAATCTCCAAACCCACATCGGCCGTACCACAAGCCACATCGAGTACGCGGGCCTCAGGCGCCAGTTTCAACGCAGCCACCATGGCGCGACGCCAGTAGACATCCTGTCTCAAGCTCAACACGTGATTAAGCAAATCGTAGCGGGGCGCGATGGCGTCGAACATGTCGCGTACAAAGGGCAACTCACCGGGGTTCATTGACAACCTAAGCTCTTGCATTAATATGCGCCATTGATTATGACTGGCAACCGTTGGCCGGGCGCGTTGACGCGTGCTGCGCGTTTTTAACCAACAGAACCGTTTTTCTAACACGAAACAGCTAATTTCAACAAGGAACAATCGGACGTCCATATGGCAGGTAAAAGGGATTACTACGAAGTTCTGGGTGTGGGCAGAAACGCCTCGGACAATGAGCTTAAAACCGCTTATCGCAAACTTGCCTTAAAGTATCATCCCGACCGCAATCCCGGCGACACAGCCGCTGAAGAGAGTTTCAAAGAAGCGGCGGAAGCCTATGAAGTGCTTAGGGATGCTCAAAAGCGTCAGATCTATGACCAATTCGGCCACCAAGGGTTGGAAGGCTCCGGTTTTTCAGGCTTCGGCGGCTTCGATGACATTTTTTCCAGTTTCGGCGATATCTTCGAAGACTTTTTCGGCTTCGGGGGCCAACGTGGCGGTCGCAGCAGCGGCCGGCGGGGGGCCGATCTGCGCTACGATATGACCATCAACTTCATGGAGGCCGCTTTCGGGGTCGAGACCACCATCGATATCGATAAGAATGCCGTCTGCACCAACTGTGACGGGCAAGGCACCGAGCCGGGCACCCACCCCGAAACCTGCCCCAGTTGCCGGGGCGCCGGCCAGGTCGGCCGAAGTCAGGGCTTTTTCACCATACGTACCACCTGCCCCCATTGCCGGGGCGCCGGACGAGTCATCACGCATCCATGCCGAAAATGTCACGGCAGTGGCCAGGTCAAAGCCCACAAGACCGTATCCGTTAAAATCCCCGCCGGCGTTGACAATAATTCTCGCCTGCGCCTGTCCGGCGAGGGAGAAGGCGGGACCCAAGGCGCACCGTCCGGTGATCTGTATGTCTTTTTGCATGTCTCACCCCATGAATTCTTTCGCCGTGAAGAGAATGACATCATTTGCCAGGTGCCCATCAGTTTCATTCAGGCCATTTTGGGGGATGAAATTACCGTGCCCACCCTCAACGGCGAAAAGCGTCTGGAGATACCCCGCGGCACCCAGTTCGGAGATGTTTTCCGCTTCCGCGGCGAAGGCATCCCCTCCCTGCGAAGCGGCCGCCGTGGCGACCAGATCATCCAGGTCACTATCAAGACCCCCACCAATCTGAACAAAAAACAAGAGACCTTGCTCAAAGATTTCGCCAAGCTGGAAGAGGCCAAACTGGGCAAACGGCTCAAAAACATGCTCAAAGGCGCGGCGGCCAAAGCGGCCCATTAGAGAAGAGGACACCATGTTCGAATTAAAAATCGTCACCCATTTTGCCGCCGCCCACCAACTGCAAATGGTGGCCAAAAAGTGCGAAAACCTGCACGGCCACAACTGGAAAGTGGAGACCTATGTGGCCGGTGAAAAGCTGAACGACGCCGGCGTACTGGTGGATTTCGGCGAAATCAAAGCCCACTTGCGCGAACTCATAGCCACCTTGGACCATACGTTTTTAAACGATATTGATGACTTCAAAGGCAATCCGTCTTCCGAACGCATCGCCGTATATATCGCCGAACATCTCGGCCGGCGCCTGGCTGGCACCGGCATCTGGGTCAGCCGAATTACCGCCTGGGAGTCCGAAGACGCCTGCGCCACTTATTTCCCACCCGTATCAGTCGGCTAAGGCGATCTCCCAGTCACATTGCTTATTGATTTTTTTTGCGAATACCGACCATGGCCAGCAGGCCGCCACCCAGTAGCCAAACAGCACCCCGGATGGGCGTGGCAAGAGGAATGTCCAACGGGTCTTCGGCATGATCCGGCAGTGCATCAAACCACATCATCGCGTTGATATATGCGAATCGGCCGTTGGCAAGCAGTTTCTTCGTGATACGCGCTGTATTGAAATCGAATGCGGCATCACCCCAAATGCCCAACGCCGCATAGTGATCGCTGGTGCGCCCCAGCAGCCCCCACCGACCCTTTGTAAGGAGCGTACGGACAACGTTGTCCGTCTCACCCCAGTAGCCGGTATGATAAACAAACGCCCAACGAGCACTGATGATGGTCGGCATGGATGGCTCATAATTGGTATCATCCCAGCGCAAGCCATAAGCGTGGGAAGCCGAATTGGTGGCAGGGCCGTTGTCCAAACGATTTCGGTCCACCACCCAAATAGGTTTACGATCGTCCCTGTCGGCCCAGGCTTCCGTGTTCGGCCAGGTGCCTTCAAAGTTCAGTGGTGCCGCCTGGGCTGTCGTGTTTCCCAATAGAATACATAGAACCAATAAATAGAATGTCTTCATATCCTCTCTTTTCATTGCAGATGGTGACATTAACGCTTTCGCTCGATTGGGTGGATGGCCTTCACCCCCTTTGAAACCCGATTATTCGTAACGAAGCCATTGTTTCCAATCGGTGAAGGCAATCGGGCTTCATTTCGCGGAAGGTGTGGTTTTTGCTGACGCTGATTGCGATGGGTGATTCGCAATATTGCCCAGTGCGTAGAGCTTGGTAACGCTTTTGTAGAATACAAGCATGCATTTTTTTGTCGAAAAATTGACTTTTATTGCTTATATCGCTTCCCACAGCTGGCTGACGGTGCCGGCCAAAGACTTTTTGAACTGGGACGGGTTGCAGCCTTCCAGCTTTCTGAAAATTCGGGTGAAATAGGCGGCATCATTGTATCCTACGGCAAAGCAGGCCTCGGTGACATTCATATTCTTGCGGGCCATGAGGTACTTGGCTTGTGCAATGCGACACTGGTTCAGATAGACTTTGAATGAATGGCCCATGGACTGTTTAAAAAGCCTTGAGAGAGAGGAAGCGCTCATGCCCGCCTCGTAGGCCACTTCGGAGAGTGAAATCGGGCGTTTATAGTGGCCGTTGATATATTTGACGGCCTTTTCTATCGCCGCTGGAAGGTCCACGTCCGGCAGTGCGTATGGGATCTGACAGGCCATCTCGTCTCGAACAACTTGAAAAATTTTCCACAGTTTTTTAAATGCGGATTGTATGAAGTAGTTCTTCAGGTGATCATGGACTTCCAGTTTCCCAACAAAATCGTGATAAGGCATCACATAGGCTGAAACCGAATCCCGGCAGACGATGGATACGATGGCACGCCGGTCGGTAAGACAGGCCAAGTCTCCAAAGAAATCTCCCGGGTAAACATGGCCGACAGGGGTGGCGCCATTACCCCCCCATCTCATAAAGACATCTGCCCGTCCAGACACGAGGAGCCCGATGGCATCAATACATTCGGTCTGTGACATAAGGCAACCGCCGACCGGGTATTTTCGAAGCTGCATCGACTGCAGCAGAATACAGCGATCATGCTGGGGCAGCGATCGAAAGAGCGCTGAAGCGGCATAAAGAGTAGTATCATCCATATAGAACCGTTCTGCGCGCCGGTAAGTTGAAACATCAGCGACTTCGACCAACCGGGGCGGGGGGCGCGCAAAAAATGATCCTATCATTCCCGCCGTCTCGATCGCGAAGACGACTTTGGCATCTTTTGGCAGGTCTCCTGGCTTGTGGATCCACCTACTGGCCGCTCTTCCCGCCCGGTTGTCTCGGACAGTGATCTTTGCGGCGTTCGTCCCCACATACAGTGGCGCGTCCGCAGCGGCTTTTCACCGCTTTCCCTATTATTCCGATGTGATTTAGAAGCACCAAAAGAAGCTAACTCAGATAGTCAATAGCGCTCGAAATGTCAATCGTTTTTCTCGGTAGCCTCTTTTTTTCTTCCGTTGAATGGCGGCGCTCAAGGTGAGCGCTATTTCAGAATGACGAGCTGCATAAAAGTGCAAAAATTGAGTAATTTAGTACAAGCGGATTTAGATTTCACCTGTATAATTCTTCGAGTTATGGAAGGTGCCCCCATCGGCGTGATAGGGGGCAATGCAAATCGGGAGCGGTCCCGCCGCTGCTATACGGAACAGTATCTGCAGAAACGCCATTGGTGTGCGTGGTGCATTGGGAAGGCGCAAAAGATTTGAGCGTCAGAAGATGGCCTTTTTCCCAAACGTAGATTAAGGGTCTCGGCATAAAATAATTGAACCACCTTGCTTGATCTTTGGTCCATCTGCTGTGTTGCCTGCAACGCCGCATATCTCGATATGCAACCTTGCTACGCCTTGCAGATGAACTATGTCTCGGCGCAATCTGGTTCAATAATTTTATGCCGAGACCCTAACAAAGATGGCCTACAATCGATCCGATACTCAAGTTCATCATCAGTTAAATCTTCCCAGTAGTGTTTCAATATGGCCAATCACGAATAAGGGTTATACCGATGGCAACACATGCAAAATTGGCTGCTGAAGCACAGAGACTCTACCGTGATTATGCCAACCAAAAGTACTTTCGGATCCATTTCAGTTCCGCCAAAAAACGAACAATCGAAGACGTCATACATCTGAGAAATTCCTATAATCCCGATGATTCGATCCGACGCCCTTCAACCCCGGAGAAGAGTAGCCTCCATGGTGACGCTCTCGACCGATATGTCGATAGAATACACCAATTCTTCAAACGACTGGGGCTTGCCGTGCGAGCCGCAGAATTGAATGTCCCCCAACTGGAGGCGGTCACGAATTTCGTCGCCGGCATACAATATCCCCGCGATGATTACTATGAACGTAATTTCGTGGCCGTCTCCCGGCCGAGTCTTGCCGAACAACGCATTATTGATACGCTGTCGGAGTATAGCTGCGCGGCCTACTTTCCGGTAACCTACCTGAGAATACCATCCGGGATGAAACACGGCCTGTTGCGATTTATAGAAAACAGGCCGAGCAGGCGCCCGCGCCCGCCTTTTCCGAAAAGCAAAAAATTGTTTCTGTCGGATTACCTCCAATACCGGAAACGGGCGCAGGACTTTTTCGATGAAATTAAATTGCCGATCCGGGCTGAAGCGCTCAATCTTTCTCTGACCGAGGCGATTATGAATTTTATCTCCGGATTCAAGCACCCGGAACGAGAGATGTATGAACGCATCTTCAACGCCAACCGTTTGCATCCGGTGGATTTTTTCATTAAAAGGTACAAGCCGTTCGAGAATCCGTGTTATCCCATTTCTCGCGGTCAGTATCATGGCCGTAAGCACCAGATTACGCCGCTTCTTTATTTCACGCCCACAGCGTTCGTTGATCGCTGGTTTGCGCCGCCACCGTCCACAAAGATCAAGACGGCGCGAAAACGCCTGTTTCTCAATTATCGGGTGATGTTCGAACGTTTGGGGGTGCCGGTCGATTTGGCCATTTTACCCATCGCTTATATCGAAGCCGTGCTGAACTATGCGGCGCATTGCAGTCGACAGGCCACGCAGCGTCCTACACAAAGACGGTCTCGGCGGCGGGCCGGATAGTTTTCGTTGGTGTCCATCCAGCTTGAGCATAGATTAAGGGGCTCGGCATAAAAT
>JABDRH010000199.1 GCA_013041835.1 Desulfatitalea sp.
GCCCAGGATCTCGCGCAACACCCGCGCCGCCGAAACCTTTTCAAAATGCAGGGTCATGCGGCGGGTTTCGTCCTTGACTGCCGGGTCGAGGATGATATTCATGCCCACCGCCTTGGCCATGGCGTACAATAGCGATTGAATCGGTTCGTCCACCATGCTGAAAGAGACCGTGTGATCTTCCAAGGGGTCGTATTGGGGCAGCACCGGCTCAATCTCAATCTTTTGCATCCCCTTTTGTTGCAGCTCCGAGCGCATTCGCGCCTGCAGGCGGGCCAACTCGTCGGAACCCGTCTTGACCTTGTCTTGCAGTTGATGGTGGATCTGCACCGGATCCTTGGCTTGGTGCGGACCGGTGGCGCATCCGGCGACCAGAAGCACGATCACCCAGGCGAGATATAACCTGCTCATGTATTGTCCCTCCTTGGCGACGCCGACAGGGTATCGGCCCGTTCCGGTTCGTCCAAAGCGTCTTGCAGGGCGATCCACTGTTGTTTGTGCTTGCCCGCCAACAGCACCCGGCGTGCTTCGATGCGAACCACCAAACTGCCGTCCCGCAAGCGCTCACCTTCGGCCACCACATTCGCGTTGAGGATGCAGTAGCGCACCGGACCGGCCAACAAAGTCAGGCTCAAAACGTAGGTCGGCCCTTCGTTGCGGGCAACCGCCTTGGACGACCCGCCGGCGCTTGAGGCGGGTTGTCCCAGCAGGGCCAGCGACGCCGACCGAAACCGGCGCGGCGATGGATCGGCCAAATCGGTCAAGCGGTCGGACAGTTGGGCCATGGCTTCCAATTGCTCCTGAGACGGCAGCCAGGCGGCCGGCGCGGACGCAACCACGTCGAGACCCCGCTGCGGCGCCGGTCGCCACCATCCGCCAAAAAAATATAGGAGAATCATCGCCAGTGCGGTCACAGCGACACCAACACTGCCTATGCCGGTATACTTTGGGTTCATCCCATGGGCCTGCTTAGCGTCAACACCACTTGCGATGTGCTGATGCGCGTTTCAAAACGATTCTCTTCAATACGGTACCCTTTAGTGGTCAAACGCCTGAGAAGGCGCTTGTATCCGCTGTGGGCCGCGTCAAATGGCGCCTCGATGTTGCCGGTCAAATGAATGCGCACTTGATCCGGCGCATAGGTCAACGCAAGGGTGCTCAGCGATAAATCGTAAAAATCAGGATGGGTCAGATCGCCGATAATCTGCTCGTAAGAGGGCTGCCGCCGCTTGGCGGCCAAGTCCCGGACAAACTTGAGGCGTTGGGCGAAGTCGGCGGCCACGGTCGGCAATTGAGCGGTTTCTTCAGCCAAACGCTCGATCTGTTGTTTCACCTCGCCGGTCTGCGCCGCAAGCCGAACCGAACGTTGCCGGCATACCGCCATGCCGGCCGTCAACAGGATCAGCGCAGTCAGCATGGCCAGATTGAGGGCCGGCGCCCAGCGCTTGGCATAATGCAGGATCGTAACGAAAAGGGGCGCCACGCTCTGCCGGGCGCGTTGGGCGGCAGTTGCGGCAGGCCAGGTGATGGGCTGAGCCTGACCGTCGACCCGCATCTCGGCGACCGGCAGCGGCACGATTCGTTCCAGCCAGTCCTGTGGCCAATCCGGCGCTTCGAAGGCACCCACGCTGCTCAAGCAGACCATACGATCCACAGTGATGTGTTGTTCGTCGGCCGTGGTCTCGATGTCGGCGCGGATGCTTTGCCACAAGGCGTTGAGCTGCTCGGGCTGAGTATCGAAGGCCACGCAGCGATTGGCGAAAAAGACCTGCCGGCGGGAAGCCACCAACACATCGGCAAACCGGCCGTGGCGAAAGATCAAAGCCAATGTGCCGTTGCCGGCCATGGTGCGCGCCATGTGCCACAACGCGCCGTACATGGCGAAGACCAAAACGATATCCCGGCCGGCATTCAGTTCTTCAAAGTAGTAGCGGGCCAGCCGCGTCGGCACGGCGGTAAAGAAAATATCGGTGACGCCGCCTTTTTTTCGTTTCCAGTGGGTCAGGATCTCCACCGGCTCCTCGAACTCGCCCGCCTCCTGAAGCTTGCGCCGCACCAACATTTCAGCGTATTTGGGCGGTCCGTCCACGGACATGCAACGGGACATGCTCTCTTTGAAATCGGTGGTCAGCCGCTTGTCCCCGGGGACATCGGCCACATCGGCCACACCCACCAGTTCGGGGCCGTCGATCAAAAAGATCTCGTCGTCCAGTTCGAACAGATGAACGATATTTGAGGCGCCCTTCATTATTTCCTGGCCACGAATTGTCCTTTAACGGTCAAGTGCATATCCCCCTTGGCCTGCGCCGGGGCGGCCGCTTGGCCGGAGGGGGATTCGGTCGCGTCGATATGCTTGAGCTCCAGGGCAATGGGCCAGTAAAATGCCAGATCGGAGTCATTGCACTGGGCGATGATCTGACGGGCCGTATCGAAGCTGAACGCGCCCTGCACATTCACATCGTAGAAAAGCCACCCTTTGCGATCCAGGGCCAGTTCGGTCACCGCATGGTCGAAATCGGCCGCGCGCGCCAGGGCATCCCGCTGACGCACCGATTCGCGCTGCCGGCCGGTCATGATGCCCAGGCGCGCGCGCTGTATTTCCAACTGACCGGCCTGCATCCCCTGCAGGGCGTAGGCGGCCAGAAAACCATAAGCCGCCAGGCACAGCCCCAGGGAGAGAACGATGGAAACGGTATAGTGGCCGATTAATTTTATGGCGCACCTCCGGTTTAAAACTGCAGGCGCCAGCGGGCGGTTTCAATGGTAGCAGGGTCAGGATCCCAAGCGCCCGCGGCATCCTCTTGGAAATCACCCGAGGTACCATCTGCTTCGCCGTCGATCATGGTATCAATGGCAATGGCCAGCTCAGTCGGAATGGGCGTAATTTGCATGTAATTGTAGTTACCCCCATTCAGGAAAGTGATTTTCATGTTGTGGGTGACACCGTCGACATCGGTGTAATCGTATTGGAACGAGTTGGGGGTGTTGGTTACGGGAGAATCCAATCCAACATTGTCTAGACCTTTAAAGGCTGTGCCTGCTGTTGGACCCACCTCGAGCGCATTGCGATCAGTGTCTGCAACTGCTCCATCACCATCTTCATCAGTGTCGCAAATGCCATCCTGACCCGCTGCTGTGTTCGCCGCATCATAAAAATCCCCGAGACGCTTGCCGGTACGGTCATAGAAATTCAGGTAGGCGATACGCCATTCACTGAGAAATTTGGAGTAGATCCGCTTTTGCTCGGCGCCGCGCACCAGATCCTTGCCTTTGACCACCGCGCCGATGATAATGCCGATGATAATCAGCACCAGGGCCATCTCCACCAAGGTAAAACCGCTGTTGTTGCCCATCATTTGTCGTGTCTTTTGAATCATTGCCTGTCACCTCGTCGTTAAAAATGGTTGAAATATGAATGGATTCTTTTGTGAATATCGGTCCCCGCAGGCAAAACATTAGCTCGCTTGAGACTAGGCCGGATTAAGGCATGAGAATTTTACAGCAGGAAACATGCCAGCTGGCATTCATCCTGTTAACACACTGTTATAATTTTCTAATTGAATTAACCCCATGAACGGAACGTCAATTCGGTGACGGGGGCGACAAGGGTGAGGAGAGGAATGAGACGGTATGCCTTGCTTTTCCGGGTTATAAAGCCATGGACCCATGGCCTTCGTGTTCTTGGTATTCACTACGCAAGGTATATGGCCGCCGAGTGCACGAAGGGGATATTTGGGCTTGGTTCTAACATCGCCCACTGACTTGATTCGAAAGCTGCAAGGCACCAGTATGTGAAATTATATCAACGGGATGTTTCAAGCCATAGATTGGCTAATGCCAAGAGTAGGCGAAGTTAGAACCAAGCCCGGATATTTCATCTCATGGGTCACCCCATTTCCGGTGCGATGCACAAAAGAAGCACCGGGCTGTCACGCCTTTACCCGCCGCACGGCCGCCCCCAACCGCTGAAATTTCAGCTCCATGGTTTCGTACCCACGGTCCAGGTGGTAGACCCGGTTGACTTCGGTGGTGTTGTCGGCGATGAGGCCGGCCAGGATCAGGCACGCGCTGGCCCGCAGGTCCGAGGCCATGACCGGCGCGCCGGAAAGGCGCCGGACCCCTTTGACCAGGGCGGCGTTGCCCGCCAC
>JABDRH010000208.1 GCA_013041835.1 Desulfatitalea sp.
TGAAAGGTTCTACATTGTCCTGCCTTACCATATATAGTTTCAGCCGATTAATACCCCTTTTTGATAATTTTGGTCCGATTTCCTCATGCTGTTACCATATTTCTTTGAGAATCAGCTAATGCTCCCTCCAGAGCGTCCGTGAAAACGGCATGGATATGACCGGCTGGCTCGACTACTTCATTACCGGTCTGGAAACCCAAATGACAGCGGTCAAGAAACGTGGCGAACAAGTTATCCGTCGAGACGTGCTGGTTCAGAAACACAACCTGAACGAGCGGCAAGCAACGGCACTTGATTTGTTAATGAAGAATACCTCTGTGCACATTTCAGAAATAGAAGAGCTCTGCTCCGGCGTAACCCGGCGAACCGTGCAAAGGGATATGAACGGTTTGATCGAACTCAACCTTGTTCGAATCACCGGTTCAGCCCGTCAATCGAACTATGAATTCATCAAATAGAATTGCGATATATCACGTCACAGTATCGCGACAAATTGCGACATAGATCGCGACACGGCGGCTTTCAGACATAGGTTGTAAAACACATCACCGGGTATTCCAGCGGGAATCGAACCCACGTCCGTTCTCTGTTTTGGGAAAATGCAGAGAATTAAATTTCTCTCGGTGTCCGGCAACCTGAAGGGATGATTTGTGACATTTGCAATTGCATCCTTTCCGCAACGATTTCGTCAGCATATTGGTTAATTGCCTTCATTATTCCCTCAAATAAAAAATTGATGTCCATAGGTAGTTCCTCCCTAAAATTAGCATTGGTATTATTTACTGGATAAGCGGCAAAAGTGTCTGTGTGGTTCCAAATTTTTTTCTAAACGCTATTTATGGGAACTCCATGTAAATCATCTGGGGAAACGATAAATACCAAAATGCCTCAAAACCAACAGTTATAATGGTCATGGTTGCGCAAAGGCTTCCACAATCGCCACTCCTTCTGTCTGAATAAATGCGCCGTTATTTTTACTTGCACGTGATACCGCATGTGTTATAACTTCTGGCAATAGCCACAGGCGGTGAACACCGACTGCTTGCAAAGGATAGAGTGATGGTGATAGACGATCGAAACATTCCCGGTTTAGTAAAGGAAGTCCGAAGGCAGTTAGATTTAAGCCAGGAGGACCTGGCTCGGGAGCTGGGTATCAGTTTTGCCACGGTGAACCGGTGGGAGAATGGTCAAGTCAAGCCGTCAAAGCTGGCCAAGGCTCAGCTAAACAAATTTTGCGCCAAAATGATCCGGCAGAAAAAACTGAATCTATCGTAGGGCAATAAGTAGATAAGGCCAAAACATGGCGGATGGAAGCCTAAAGGGGCAATCATGAATATGGACCATAATAAGCTGAATTTTTTAAGTAAACGGAGATTCCATGCCTAATGGAGACCTGAACTGGATCGCCGGATTCATCTGGAATATTGCCGATGACGTGCTCCGGGATGTTTACGTCCGGGGAAAATACCGCGACGTAATCCTTCCGATGACCGTCATTCGACGGTTCGACGCCGTGCTCGAATCGACCAAGGAGGACGTCCTTAAGCTCAGCAAGCAGCTCGATGATGCAGGCATCGCCAATAAACAGGCCGCTTTATGCCAAGCCTCGGGCAATGCCTTTTATAATATCTCCCCATTTACACTTCAGGATCTAAGGGCCTGCGCCAAACAACAACAACTCAAGGCCGATTTTGAGGCCTTTTTAGAAGGCTTTTCACCCAACGTTCAAGAAATCCTAGAAAAATTCAAGCTTCGCAACCAGATTCCAACCCTGGTAGAAGCCGATATTCTCGGAAGTCTCATTGAGAAATTCACGTCGAACGACATTAACCTCGGCCCGGAACCGGTCTTCGATCAGGATGGCAATATCCGCTTGCCCGGTCTGGACAACCACGCTATGGGAACGATTTTCGAAGAGCTGATCCGGCGATTTAACGAGGAAAACAATGAGGAGGCAGGCGAGCACTTCACACCCCGCGATGTCGTCAGGCTTATGGCCAACCTGATTTTCTTTCCAATTGCGGATGACATCCGAAACGCCACATATCGCGTTTACGATGGCGCATGCGGTACCGGTGGTATGCTCACCGTTGCCGAGGAGATGCTTGACCGGCTTGCCCGCGACCATGGCAAAGATGTATCCATTCACCTATTCGGGCAAGAGGTTCAACCTGAAACTTACGCCATCAGCAAAGCCGACCTGTTAATCAAAGGCGAAGGCCACGCCGCCGAGAATATGAAGTACGGTTCAACGCTTTCCTCAGATGCCTTTCCGGCGATGGAATTCGATTTCATGCTCTCCAACCCGCCTTACGGCAAAAGCTGGAAAACCGACCTAGAGCGCATGGGCGGCAAGAAGGAACTAAGCCCGGAACACGCAGGCCGGTTCACCGTTGAACATCAGGGTGAAGAGCTATCGCTGATCACCCGTTCAAGCGACGGACAGCTTATGTTCCTCGTAAACAAGCTGACCAAGATGAATCACTCAACAAAGCTGGGCAGCCGTATTGCCGAGGTCCATAACGGCTCGTCGCTTTTTACCGGCGATGCTGGTCAGGGCGAGTCCAATATCCGGCGCTGGATCATCGAGAACGACTGGTGCGAGGCCATCATCGCTCTGCCGCTGAACATGTTCTACAACACAGGCATTGCCACCTATATCTGGGTACTTACCAACCGTAAACCTGCGCATCGCAAAGGCAAAGTCCAACTCATCGACGCCACCGGCATCTCTACGCAGCTGCGCAGGAACCTCGGCAAGAAGAACTGCGAATTATCCGATACCCAGGTCCGGCAAATCACCGATATATTTCTTGCATTCAAGGAATCCGAGCAGTCGAAAATATTTCCCAATGCCGGTTTCGGCTACTGGAAGGTCGTTGTCGAGCGTCCGCTGCGGCTCAAAACAGACCTTTCCGCTTCAAGGCGTGCACTGTTTCGCAAGGCATGCGAAATGGCCAAGGATAAACCTTTGGCCAACTTAATAGACCGCGTTACCGATAGATTGGGCGCCGGGCCGCACCTCAACTTCAACAGGGTTCTGGAGGCGGTTGAAGAAGACGCCGAGAAGCATAGCGTCAAAATGACGGCCAAACGGATAGGGTTACTCAAGACTTCGCTTGCCGAGCGGGACGAAAGCGCAGAACCGGTTGTCAAAAAAGTCTACAAGCCTGGCAAGGCCGAAGAAGATCCCATACGGGGCTTTTATGCATCTCCCGCCGGCGAAGGGGAGTTGATCGTGACTTACGAACCGGATTCCGCCCTGCGCGACACAGAGCAGGTGCCGCTGCTTGAGGAGGGTGGCATCGATGCCTTCTTCCTCCATGAGGTTCTGCCCTACGTACCGGATGCGTGGATCGACGAGAGCAAAACCCAAATTGGTTATGAAATTTCGTTCACCCGGCACTTTCACAAGCCGACGCCCATGCGGTCGCTGGACGAGATCAAGGCCGACCTTGAAGCTTTGCAGAATGAAGCTGAAGGTTTGCTCGATGAGATCGTCGGTACTGAAAAGCGAGGATAACAATGGCACGAGCAGACCTGATACTGAACTTGGTAAAGGCTGGCGCGCGTGGCGACCAGGCCCACTTTCGAAAAACCGTAGAAGCGTTGGCCGCTGACGAACGAGCCAAGAACCATAATATTTTAGCCGACCGGCTCATTGCTCATCTTCAACAGGATAGCAACGGACGTCCAAAAACACTTTCTCCGCAGCCTGTGCGCTCGCCTTCAGGCCCACTTGTGGCGGAGGTGGCTCCAAGACGACGATTGGAAGACTTGATCCTGTCCACCGAAGTCGAGCAAGCTGTTCATGAGTTGGTTGAGGAACAGCACCGTGTGGATTTATTGCGATCGCATAATCTGGAGCCGCGCAATCGCGCACTGCTGGCCGGGCCTCCCGGGAATGGGAAGACATCACTCGCCGAAGCAATTGCCGACGCACTGAATGCACCATTTCTTATTGTTCGCTATGAGGCGGTCATCGGCAGTTATCTTGGAGAGACGGCGCAACGCATCGGGCAGGTTTTCGAACATGCCCGGTCACAGCAATGTGTTTTGTTTTTCGATGAATTCGATGCGGTGGGCAAAGAACGGGGCGACCTCCACGAGACAGGTGAGATTAAGCGTGTGGTGAGCTCTCTATTGCTGCAGATCGACGCCTTGCCAAGTTATGTGGTGGTGGTTGCGGCGAGCAATCATCCCGAACTGCTCGACCGTGCAGTATGGCGTCGATTCCAACTCCGTTTGGAACTACCGATGCCCAAACAGGAGCAAATCGAGGAATGGTTTAAACGCTTCGAGACGCACACAAAACAATCCTTTGGCCTTACGCCCCAGAGTCTGGCTCAAAATTTGAAAGGTCTAAGTTTTGCCGAGGTCGAGGATTTCGGTACGGATGTCATGCGCAGAATTGCCCTGAATCAATCGGATGCGGATGCTGTGAAAATTGTGGAAAAATGCCTCGCGCAATGGAAGAAACGATTCACATTGAAGGTTTCAGACATTCACTGAGAGGATGAATAAAAATGGCTGAACATCCGCTCCTCATTTTTCCTGAACCGTCCCTTGCAGAACGCGCAAAACGAAGTGGTGGTGGGGGTAAGTTCCGACTGCCGGAGGCACAGCGGCAAGCCGGAAGGTTGACACCGCAATTTCAGCGCCTTCAACAGGCGATGGACCGGCAGCGGATTGCCCTTCAAGGAAATTCGTTCGGCCTCCAGCCAGAACAAGCTTTGGTGATTGAGACCATCGGTCCTATACAGGACTTTGTCAATGCCGTCCAAAAGGTCGAGGGCCTGGAATGGTTGGGAGAGTTCGAGCTCGATGACATCCCTCCCGAGCATGGCTTTGAAGATGCAAAAGATCCGGAGAAACAGTTGAAAGGCCGACTCTTTCTGATCATGACGGATCAGCGCGCCCTTCAGGAAATGCAAAATCTTTTCACCAATTGGAAGCGAGACAAAACCATAAGTTTCCCTCACGGGCTTGCGCCTCTGAAACATGCCTTTACCCATCTCCACACGATCCGCCCATGGGATGCCGAGGACCGGATTCGCGACACAGGTATTGTTGAGGATTGGAAGGATAGGATCGCACATGGGCAGGAAGTCGTCCCCTTTGAAGCGGAACTTTGGTTTCGAAACAATCCCGACCGCCAGCAACAAGCGCAAACGTATTTCTCAAGTGTGGTTGACTCTCTTGGCGGTGAAATTGTCCAGCGATGCGTCATTCCCCAAATTGCCTACCATGGCTTGCTCGGGAAAATACCCGTTGATGAGCTCTCCGCACTTCTTACCGAAATGGAAAGATTGCACAATTTCCGTCTGTTGCAGTGTGAAGACATCATGTATGTTCGCCCGGTCGGCCAGTGCGCCATTCGCGTGACGAATGATTTGTCTGAGTCAGATGCTGCTGAAGATAAAGCCCGGACTGAGCTATTGCAGGACGAACCTCTCGTTGCCATGTTCGACGGCTTGCCTTTGACAGGACATAGCCTGCTCAACGGCCGGCTGACCGTCGATGATCCGGATGGCTACGAAAGCGCCTACCAGGCAAGAGAACGTGTTCACGGCACTGCCATGGCCTCGTTGATCTGTCATGGTGATCTGAACGAAGGCGGCGAGCCATTGACAAGACCTCTGTATGTCAGGCCCATCATGCAACCCCGTCGCGGTTTCGAAGGGCAATTTTTTGAGGCCATACCCGAGGGTGTTTTGCCCGTAGACTTGGTGCATCGGGCCGTGCGGCGGCTGTATGAAAGCGAAGGCGGCGAGCCACCCGCGGCGCCGAGTGTTCGTGTGATCAACCTGTCGGTGTGTGACCGCTACCGGCCCTTTGACCGCGGCATGAGTTCCTGGGCACGGTTGCTGGATTGGTTGTCCTGGAAATATAATGTGTTATTTGTGGTCAGCGCGGGAAATCATTCCCATGATATTGAATTGAACCTCCCCAGAGAGAACCTTCGGAACCTGACTGCCGAAAACCGTGAAAGATCCGTGATTGAGGCCATTGCCGCAGACACACGCCATCGCCGTCTGCTTTCGCCTGCCGAGGCCTTAAACAGCGTCACCCTGGCTGCCACGCATGCGGATGCCTCTGTCTCAGCGGCGAATCCGAACCTGATTGATCCTTTTGTACAAAGAGGGCTTCCGAGCACGACCAACGCCCATGGACCGGGATATCAA
>JABDRH010000215.1 GCA_013041835.1 Desulfatitalea sp.
GCCCAGCGCCATGTCCACGGCAAGGGCATTGGCAAAGGCCTTCGGCGTAAGGATACGGCTGGGGGTGATCTGCTGCCGCCATAAATCAATGATCTGCAGGCCGGTTTTTTTTGCCAGCCGATTGCGGGCGGACATGACCGCCGGTATGGTGCCGTTGCCGGGCAGGCCCAGACCGATGGCTTCGGTGAGGCAGTTCATGGAGTTTGCCGTGAACATGCCGGCGCATGAACCGCAGGTGGGGCAGGCGGCATCTTCGATTTCGGCCAGTTGCGCCGCATTCATGCGTCCTGACTTGACCGCGCCCACGGCCTCGAATACCGTGATCAAATCGATGCGCGGGCCATTGGGCTTTCCTGGATAGTGTCCGGCCAGCATGGGACCGCCGCTGATGAAGATGGCTGGTAAATCCAGGCGGGCCGCCGCCATGAGCATGCCCGGAACGATTTTGTCACAATTGGGGATGAGCACCAGGGCGTCAAAACCATGGGCCATGGCCATGGTTTCCACCGAATCGGCGATCAACTCCCGGCTGGCCAGAGAGTACTTCATGCCTTCATGATTCATCGCAATGCCGTCGCACACACCGATGACGCCGAATTCCACAGGCGTTCCGCCGGCCATGTAGATGCCTGCCTTGACGGCATCGGACAGGCTGTTCAGATGCACATGGCCGGGAATGACCGTGTTGACGGAGTTGGCGATGCCGATAAGGGGGCGCTGAATCTCTGCATCAGTATACCCGCATGCTTTCATCAGGGCGCGATGGGGGGCCCGTTGCACACCTTGTTTGACCTGATCGCTTTTCATTTTGTTTCTCCCTCCAAAAAAGAAATCCGCCACCGGCTGTTTGGGGCCGATAACGGATTTTTTGTTTTAACGGGGGTAGTTGCCTTAGACCATTATCGTCCCCTTGGCACGGTGTCCTCAATGACACCAAGTACGAGAATGAGAAGGATGACGATGTGGAAGCTAAAACGTATCATTTCACAGAATTCCAGATAAGTATAGAAAGCTTTTAGCAATACGCGCCGAGGTTGTCAAGCGATTTATTGGGTGCCGCTTGGCTGAACGGAATGTCTACGAATAAAATCGAACCTTGTGGTTTGGCGGCGAATGTGTTTGAAATATGAAGGAAAACGAACGCATTGCTGCACGAGTTCTTAGCCTGTGGCGGAAGGCGGCCATGGCGGCTCGACAAGTGCCGGTTACGGATGTGAATCAATGCAATTCAAACATGTGAACCTGCTGGCGACTTGTGCGCTGCTGTTCATCAGTATGACGGGGACTGCCGTTTGTGAGCGGGGACCGCTGCAAGTCCAGAACCGCTTCCCCCTATTTTTAGGGCTGCTCACACCGCGCCCCACATCGGCTTTGCTGCCGGCTAAAGGCAACGCTGAGGTATCCTTCGGTGTGGATTACAGCAGCATCCAATTCAATCAGAAAAGCGACCGTGCCTTCGTTTTGGTTGACCTGGAGTCCACCGTAATTGAATTCGCTTTTAAGTTCAGTGTGAATCGACGCTTGGCCCTGCAGGTCGAATTGCCGATAGTGAGCCTGAACAGTGGGTTCATGGACCATTTTCTTGCTGGGTACCACGATGCGTTGGGTGTGCCCAATTATGGTCGCGAAGATCGGCCGTCCAACGCTTTTGCCTACGATGCCGCGATCAACGGACACCCATGGATAAAGGGCGATTCCGGCAGCCTGCAATTGGCCGACACAACTTTTTCCATACAACGCAGTATCTCCCTGCCGGGCGCTGGAAAGCCTTGGGCCGCGAGTCTGCTTTGGCGGCTGAAGTTGCCCACGGGCGACAGCCATGCCGGGGTCGGTAGTGGCAACTATGACGTCGGTCTATTTATGCCAACACAATGGACCAAGGGCCGATGGGATCTGTACCTGATGCCGGGTTTTATTCTGCATGGAGACCCGGAGGTTCCCGGGGCCCAGGCAGCGGCACGCAGAAGCTGGAGCCTTTTCACGGGTGCCTCCTATCAATACCATCCGAAGTGGCGCTGGCTGGTGCAAGTGGACTACTTCTCCTCGCCCATAGAACAGACCGGCATTGGCATGCTCGATGCCGGTGGGCTTGAGTTGGCTGCAGGCTTTCGGTATGCCTTTCACTCCCGATGGCGGTTGGAAGCGGCCTTTATCGAAGATGTTTTCACTCTGACGGCGCCTGATTTTACTGTTCATTTGGGGCTGATATGGTTATACCGAAAAGAGTGCAATGATAGACAATGACTATGGACGAATGCCGGAATCATGTGATGCCATTTTTAAGAGGACATTGATCAAATGGACATATCACCCGAATCACTTCGCGGTCACTTTCTCATGGCCATGCCATCGCTCATGGATGCGAATTTTCATAAATCGGTCACCTGTATTTCCGAGCATAACGACCAAGGGGCGGTTGGCATCGTCGTGAATCAGATTCATGAGGGTATTACCGCCGGATTGATCTTTGAGGAATTGGGAATAGCGTTTAAGGAATCGGTCGGCGCCCTGTCCATCCATATCGGTGGTCCGGTGCACATGAATGAACTGTTCGTGCTGCACGGACCGCCTTTGTCTTGGAATGGCAGCTTGATTTTCGGGAACGACCTGGCCATGAGCAACGCCAGGGAGATCATCGAGGCCATTGCCTTGGATCAAGGCCCCCGAAATTTCATTATCGCGCTGGGCTGCGCCGGCTGGGCCCCCGGACAGTTGGAGTGGGAAATGAGTCAAAATGCTTGGCTGGTCACCCCCTGCCGCAACGATATCATGTTCGAACTGCCCATTGAAACGCGCTGGGAAAGCGCCATTCGTCTTTTGGGCATCGATCCGCAGCGAATTTCCGATAGTGCCGGCCACGCGTAGGGTGCCATTTGCAATTGGCACCTGAATGGCGTCCGGTTTTCGATATTCCCAAAAGCGAGGAGGGCGCTTTGGGCGCCCCTTGTCCTATCCATTGACTGCCGTCAGGCAGGCTATTCTTCGTCTTTTTTTTGCTTCTGCTTGGGCTTTTTCTTTTTAAGGCACACCTTGTCCTTGCGTACGAAAGCGCACAGTTTGGGGTTGAAATACTCCTTGCAGTTGAGGGGATTGTATAGCGGGCACTCGGGGTGTTTGTCGGACATGAATCGTTATTCCCTTTTGACTTTGGATAGTCCATCGGCCTGCGCCAATATCGATAACCAAGACTAATATCATAAAATCAGTAAATTAACAAGGTAGGATATCCCTGCAAAACCACCCAAGCTTGCACACCGGATTTTTGGGCTTCGACCCTACCCGGGTTAAGGTTTTGACAATTCTTGCGAATCGCTGATATATCGGCGGACCATATGGTCATCAGCCCGGCGGTGAGCAACTGATGAAACGATCATGGGCACCAATGCCCACGGGTAACGGAAATGGTATATGGATGCATATCAAAGGAATAGAGAAGCAATCATCCGCGCCAACGAGGAAGTGCTGGACCTGCTCCGGAAGTCGGCTGCCGATCTTGAAACCCACATGCCGTCATTTGCGCAGTGGACGCACGCATGTGAAAATATATCCCGCTACCTGATGGACCATGTGGTCCGTATCGCCGTGGTGGGCGCTATCAAGTCCGGCAAGAGCACGCTGGTCAACGCGCTGCTCAAGACCGACCACCTCAAGCGTGGTGCCGGCGTGGTGACTTCCATCGTCACGCGTGTGCGGCGCGGCAGCCGGTTGCGAGCCAGGCTTTTTTTTAAAACCTGGTACGAAATCAATACCGATATTCAACAAGCACTTGCCCTTTTTCCCTCGAACGATTGGCGTTCTGAAGAAGGTGCCTTTGATATCTGCCGCGAGAAGGATCGCATTGAGTTGAAGGCGGCTTTGGATGCCCTGGACATCAGTGTGCACGTCGTTCAGGATAGTCTGAACGCCCACGGGGTATTGCTTTCCTCCTACTTGAAAGGCTATGACCGGATCAAATCCTATGTCACCGCCGAGAGCGCCATCCGTGAATTCGAGGGCGAGGCTTTCGCCGACCATCGTCGCTTCGTGGCCGATGATGCCATGGCCGTCTATCTAAAGGATATCGAGTTGGAAGTGGTCGGCGACCGGCCGGCGGCCAACATCGAAATCGCCGACTGCCAAGGCAGCGACTCACCCAATCCGCTACATCTGGCCATGATTCAGGACTACCTGCTCAAGGCCCATCTGGTGATTTATGTCATCAGCAGCCGCACCGGCATCCGGCAGGCCGACATACGCTTTCTATCCATGATCAAGCGTATGGGTATCGCCGCCAATATGCTTTTCGTCTGTAATTGCGATTTTAGCGAACACGACAACATGAAGGATCTCAACGCATTGGTGCAGCGCATGGTTGATGAACTTTCCATGATCGTCGACCAGCCCGTGCTGTTCACTCTATCGGCCCTGTACAACCTCTTTGAGGCCGATGCACAGGCGTTGTCGCAAAAAGATCTTGAGCGGCTGCAATACTGGCGCAGGTTCGAGGAGCAGGTGATATTCAGCGATACACAGACCGCCCAAATGCTCGACGACTTGGATCGAAAGCTGACCCGCGAACGATCGGCGCTGCTGTTGCAGAATCAACTCGAACGCCTCGATGTCACCACAACGGGCTTGATCCAATGGGTGCGGCTGAACCGGGATCTATTGCGGCGGGATGCCGGCGACGCCCACAGCATGGCCGCGAAGTTGGACAAACATCGCAGCTACATGCAGCAGGTGCAATCCACGGTTCAGAGCACCTTGGAAGGGGCGGTCCGCAAGATCGACAAGGCGATTAAAATCGAAGTGGACCGCTTTTTCGACTATCACACCGGCCCTGTCCAGAAAATGGTAATGGAATTTGTGCGCGATTATCGCGTGGACCTGGAACAATACCGTGAACCACTGGACACCTCCGGATTCACCCACACCCTTTATCTCGTCTTCCAGGATATGCGGCAGGCCCTGGACGGCTTCATGGCCGAGCGCATCAATCCTGAAATAATGGGATTCATTTCAAAAGAGCAGACACGGCTCGAAGCGGAGCTCGAACGGCTCATTCAACCTTACGAAGCTATGGTGCGCGATGCGCTTCTTAAATACGAAGATGAATTGGTCCAATTCGGCGCCGCCGACAAAACGGTGGATTGGACCTTCAAGGTCAATTCGGATCTGACGACCGTCAAGCAGGCCGCCGGCTTGAGCCTGCCGCCGGCCGCCGCCACCATGCGCTACTCGGCCAACATTCGCACCGAAGCCGTGCTGCGCTTCGGCTTTTACGCACTTGGACGCGCACTGCGCAAGGCCTTGAAAAAATCGGTGGCTGCCGAAAAGAGTGAAGAGATGCGCGCTCTCAAGGACGGCATTCGACGCATGAAAGCCGAGACCGAGCGGTCCATTGCCGCCAGTTTCAAAGATTACAGGGAAAATCTCAAATTCCAATACATACAGCCGTTGGCCAGCTTCGCCGGCAAGCGGCTGTATGAAACGCTTACCGAGCGGTTTACCGCCTATGTCGGCGATGTCAAATCCCTGGTGGAGGAGGTCGCCGCCCACAGCGGCGATAAGGATCGGCTCAAAAACGCCCTGGCCGACATCGAGGAAAAACTCAGCGCCGTGAAAGCCCGGCTCGACGTCCTTCGCCAAGACGTATCGTCCCTGATCCAGACAGGCGCATCGGACGTCAAAATCAATCAGTAAGGAGGTCCGTCCATGCAAACCCACACCATTGCCATCGCCAACGAAAAAGGCGGTGTCGGCAAAACCGTCACCGTGATCAATCTGGCCGCCGCCCTGAATCGTCTGAATCGCAAGGTGCTGGTGGTCGATATGGACCCCCAGGCCAATGCCACCAAGGGGTTGGGCGTGTCGGTCGAGGCAGGCCAGCCCAATATATATGGCCTGCTAAGCGACCCGGACGCGGCTGATGCCCATCAGGCCATCGTATCAACCGCCTGGGAAGGGTTGGACGTGATTCCTTCGCATACGGACTTGTCCGGCGCTGAAGTAGAGCTGACGAACGAACACGGACGCGAAAATCGGCTCAAGGAGGCATTGGCCGATCTTCCTGACGCCTATGATGTCGTCCTTATAGATACCCCGCCCAGCTTATCGCTGTTGACGGTCAATGTTTTCACCTATGCCCGTTTCGTATTGGTGCCGTGCCAGACCCATCCGTATGCCTACGGGGCTTTGCAAGCGCTTTTCGACACCATCGGCGCCGTCAAAGACGCCATTAATCCGGACATCACGGTGCTGGGTATCCTGGCCACCTTTTACGATCATCGCACCCGGGTGGCTCGCAGTATCTTGGACCGGCTGAAAAACGAGGCGGCGTATCGCGACCTTTTGTTCAAGACCGTTATCCGCACCAATACCGCCATCGCCGAAAGCGCGGACAAAGGCCGCCCTGTCGTTTTTTATCGCCGAAGCAGCTTCGGCGCCATTGATTACACCCAATTTGCAGAAGAGATGATGGCGAGGCTGGATTAGGGCTCGCGCATCAAACAAAACCGCGGTTGCATGTAAAAAGATGGCTTATGAGAAATATTGGAAATGATCTGAGCATCGCCGGTGGGCGGGTATAAAGGTAGGATGAATGCGAAACAGTAAATTGTTGAACGGTGGAACCAGGGGACACGGCGGCTACACCGCGGCATCGGTGGAGGTGCTGGAAGGCTTGGATCCGGTCCGCCGTCGTCCGGGAATGTATACCGATACCCAGCGGCCCAATCATCTGGCCCAGGAGGTCGTGGACAACGCGGCCGACGAGGCCGTGGCCGGATTTGCGGATAAGATTGAAGTGATCCTGCACGAGGACGGCGCTTTGCAGGTGATCGACAACGGCCGGGGCATGCCGG
>JABDRH010000217.1 GCA_013041835.1 Desulfatitalea sp.
TCCCAGCGCAAACAACTGCCGGAAAAAGCGGGTGGTGCCGGCGCGGCCGGGAAACTGGGCCTGGACGGCCGCTTTTTCATAGCCGAAGCCCGGGGCGATGGTCATGCCTTCCACGCCCAGGGAAGCGACGAAATCAAGGAAACGGGCCGCCCTTTGCGGTGTTTCGCCATCGTAAAAGGTCGTATTCGTGGTCACCCGGAACCCTTTGGACCGAAGCATGCGAATGGCTGTCACGGCCGTGTCGAATACCCCTTGCCGGCCGACCAGGGCATCATGGCGTTCACGCAAGCCGTCGAGATGAATGTTGAAGGTCAGATAGCTCGACGGCTGAAAATCCGCGATGCGGTCGTTCATGCACAATGCATTGGTGCACAGGTAGACAAATCTTTTGCGCGCCACAAGCGCATCTGCGATGCGATGGATGCCGGGATGCAGCAGCGGTTCGCCGCCGGCGATGGAGACGACCGGCGCCCCGCACGATTCGGCGGCTGCCACGCATGCGTCCGGCGCCATCCGCTTGGCCAGGGTTTCGGGGGAATGGGCGATCTTGCCGCACCCGATGCATCGCAGGTTGCATTGAAACAACGGTTCCAGCATGAGCACCAGGGGCGGGCGTCGCCGCCCTTTGAGCACCTGTTTCATGAGGTACATGCCAATGCGCAGTTTTTGGATGGCTGGAATGCTCAAACCGTTGGCCTCAAGATGTCCAAAGACAGTATTGGGTGTGGTGCATGGGGCTCTCTGTGCTGCGGATGGCATTGATTCTCGCTGATCCAGCCGCATTGCCAAACAGGGTTATCGTTGTGGGTCAGCCGACATTTGTTCCGGCAGACGCACCGAATCGGGCCGGCCGGTCGTCGCCTTGTCGACGGACAATGGCAGGCCGCGGGTTGCCATCTGAAAAAAGAGCTTCAACATCACGTCGTTGTGGATGCAGGCATTGGTGATCGCCAGGATGGCGCCGGTTCGTTCCCTGGAAATCTTGATATCCCGGCTGCAGGTATAGTCGCGTTTACGGTTGATCTTTTTCAATGTAAAAATCGCCAGGCCGATGGCCCACAAACAAAATTTGCGGATACCGGTTTCAGATCGCGGCAGAAGCAGGCTGTACGCCAAGGCGTTGCGCAGATGACCGTGGGCCACGCCGATCAAAGCGCCGAGACCCTGCCCGAAACAAGGGTCGAAGCAATGCGGGCTCAGCGACGCCAGGTCGAACCCCGATTGCCGAAACAGATCCTTTGGCAGCCAACACACGCCGCGCGCTTTGTCTTCCCAAAGGTCCTTGATGATGTTGGTCATCTGCAGCCCCTGACCAAAAGAGGCGGCCAGAAGAACCATGTTATTCTTCCGCGCGGCGATTGCTTCCGAGTAAGCGCAAAACAGACGGGTCAGCATGTCGCCCACCACACCGGCGACGTAGTAGCAGTATTCATTCATCTGGGCGAGGGTCTCGAGCCCGTTGAAATTCTGCTTCTTCTGAAATTCGAGCATGCCGCGGGACATGGTCCGTGCGCACAAATGGATGGCCTGCCGCTGCGCGTCACTCAGGCTGAAAAACGTGTGCATCACATCCGAAGTGCGGCGGACCAGCTCGTGCTCGGCCGGCAGCGTGCGCGCCGAAAGCAATGGATGGAGCGCCCCGGCAAACTTGTCCGCCGGCAGCGTGCCGTCGATGACCTGGCCGAATTGATCGAAGAAGATCCGCTTCTGATCGATGGAAAGCTGCGTCTCGTCTTCGATGGTATCCACAATTCGGCAGATCAGATAGGCGTTGGTGACCGGCTTGATCAGTCCTTCAGGCAGTTGCGGGATGGTCAATGCGAATGACCTGGAAACTTGTTGGAGCAGTCGGGACTCGATGCCGTGGATCGATGTCGTCATTCCCGAATCGGTCATATTTCATCATCCTTGTTTCAATCTGGCGCATCTTGCGTGTCTTTGCGCTAAGTCTACGGCGTTACATCCACCGACACCCTGATATGCACCGGTGGATGTGCCTTGCGGACGCACCCAAATCCGGCGCAATGTAGTGGCATTCGCTTTCGCCTGCATCCTAACGATTTCGTTCAATGATATAAGCTGCAATGGCCCTCAGCGGGTCGGCGCGAAGGTCAAAGGGCGTGAGCGCCTGAAGGGCGCGCGCCACCAGGTCGCGCGCAAACGCCTTGGACGCTTCCAATCCGATGACCGACGGGTAGGTGCTCTTGCCCTTGATTTCGTCGGTGCCGACGCTTTTGCCCGTGGTTTCAGGATCGCCTTCCACATTGAGGATGTCATCTTTGACCTGAAAGGCCAGGCCGATGGCGGCGGCATACGTTTCGAGCCCATCGATCTGCCCGGAATGCCCCCCTCCGAGCAAGGCGCCGGCATGAACCGCGGCTGAAATCAACGCTCCGGTTTTCAGGGCGTGCAGCGCTTCCAGCGCCTGCCGGTCCAGTGTCGTAAATTGGGCCGCCATATCACGCATCTGGCCTTCGACCATGCCCTGGCCACCGGCCGAACAGGCGATGCGTTGGGTCACCGCCAGCCATTCCGGCGCACGGGACGGGTCGGCAAAACGCGGGTCGGAAAGCAATTGAAACGCCATGGTCAACAACGCATCCCCGGCCAGAACGGCCGTGGCCTCATCGAATTGCACATGGCAGGTCGGCTTTCCCCGGCGCAGGGCATCATCGTCCATGGCCGGCAAATCGTCATGAATCAGGGAATAGGTATGAATCATTTCAAGGGCGCAGGCAGCCGGCAGAACATCCCGGCAGGTTCCGCCCACGGCTTCGGCGGCGGCCCCGCAAAGAACCGGCCGGAGCCGCTTGCCACCGGCCATCAAGGCGTAGCGCATGGCGTCGCGCAACCGGCCCGCGGGCATCGCCTGTTCAAACCAGGTGTTCAAAAAGTGATCGATCCGCCGACGCTGAGCCTCCAAGTAGGTTGAAAGGTCAAACATTTAATTGATCCCTAAAAAGTTTGCACCAGAAACGCCAAACGAATACCCGGCGGCAGGACTCTTTTTTTATATATAGCGGCGATCGTCAACATAAAAATGGGGCATAAGGCAAGTCCGAAGCCCAAAAGGGAGACCCAATCCAAGACACTCACAGCGGCAACAAAAGGACAAGGGCCGTCTGAATGACCCGTCCCCTGCATTTTCCCCCAACACGAAATAGACCCATTTAGGGCTATTTTCCTTGGATTGTCAAGTTGGTGCTTTGCACGCTATCGCTTGATTCGGTATGGCGATTTGGGGTACGACACCGGTTGTTTCGCAAACCTTGCACATGCCGCTCCACCTGACATTGAAAGGAGGCCCCATGGACACCCCGCGGGATGAGATTCCCAAGATCACCCAGGCGAATACCAAGAAAGAGATGCTCGATGCCTATAATAAACTGGCCAAGCAAATCCAGGTGCAAGCCAAGGCTGAGCTGAAACCGGAAAAGGTCAAGGAAGAGCGCCAGGCGATGGAAACAGCAAAGGCCGCCGAGACCATTGCGTCGGATTCGGCCCGCAAGCTGTTGGGTGATCTGAAGCTATCCATCGACAAGGAGCTCTCCGAGCTGGCCCTGAAGATGGAGACGCAAATCGGCCGTTACAAGCAGCTCAAGGCCGCCATTGACCTGAAGGACAAAGAGTTCCAGGAGATCATTGAAATAGAGCGAAACGCCCATACCCTGGCGGCCCTGCTCGAATCCCAAAAGCAAAAACGATTGGCATTTGAAACTGAAATGGCTGAGCGAAAGGCCGAACTTGAGGCCGAGATGCGCCAGACCCGCACCCTGTGGGAGCATGAAAAACAACAGGTCCAAGACGCCCTGAAAGAGCAGAAACAAATCGAGGATAAAAATCGAAAGCGTGAAAAGGAAGAGTACGAGTACACCTTCAACAGGGAGAAAGCACTGGAGAAGGCCAAGCTCAACGACGAACTGGAGACTCTGGCCAAGGAGATTCAAAAAAAGCAGACGGCGTTTGACCAGCAAGTGGCTGATACGGAAACCCGGCTGGCGCAGCGAGAACGGGATGTGGCCGATCGGGAACAGCACGTAGATGGCTTGGAAGCCAAAGTAGCAGCTTTTCCCAAAGAGTTGGAGGCCCAGGTGGCTCAGACCGTCAAGACTGCCGTGGATGCGGTGAAAAGCGAGAGCGTCAAGAATGAGCAACTGCTCAAAAAGGGGTTCGAAGGAGAGAAGAATGTGCTGCAAACCCGCATCGACGCTCTGGAACAAACGGTCGAGGCCCAAAAGCAGCAAATTGTCACCCTGTCCCAGCAACTGGAGAAGGCGTACGAAAAGGTCCAGGATATTGCCGTGAAGGCGGTTTCCCGCGCCGCATCAGCTTCGAGCAGCGGCAGCCACCGCAATGCGCCATCGGTGCAGGGGGACAATGGGTAGTAAGGACCTCGCGGAGAGGGGCAATTGGGATTGCATGTCACCGGGGGATGCAATATAGTTGCACCGCGTTTTCAATCGATTGCACCGAATGCCGAGGAAATCCCGACCATGCGCACCCTGTTGAATATTATCACATTCTTATTATTATTGGCCTGGCCGGGGTCCGGCTGGTCCGGAAACGGCATTCCCGTATTCGTCAGCATTGTTCCCCAGAAATACTTCGTGCAACAAATTGGCGCCGGCCGGGTGGATGTGCATGTAATGGTCCGGCCGGGCGCCAGCCCGGCCACCTACGAACCCAAACCCCGCCAAATGGCCGATCTGGCGCGCGCCCGGCTTTTTTTTGCCATCGGCGTGCCTTTTGAAGACAGGTGGTTGGACAAGATCGCCGCGGCCAATCCGAACTTGAAGGTGATTCACACGGATGCCGGCATCGAAAAGCATCCCATAAGCGACCACCTTCATGAAAAGGCGACCGAAGCACACGGAGCCACCCATGTCGCCCACGACGGTTTCGACCCGCACATTTGGCTGGCCCCGGATTTGGTTGAACACCAGGCACGGTCCATTTCGGCTGCATTACAACAGATCGATCCGTCCCATGCCACCGTGTATGAAACCAATTTTCAGCGTTTTGCCGCCCAAATAGACACTTTGGATGCCGAATTGAACCAGGCATTTGCCGGGAAGCAAGGCCGGCGGTTCATGGTGTTCCATCCATCCTGGGGTTATTTTGCCAGGGCTTACGGTCTGACCCAGGTGCCTGTCGAGATCGACGGCAAGACACCCAAACCCGCCCAGTTGAAACAACTGATCGAACTTGCCAAGGCTGAAGACATCCGCATCATCTTCGTTCAACCCCAGTTCTCCACCAAGAGCGCCAACCTGGTGGCCAAAGCCATCGGCGGTGACGTGGTGGCGGCCGATCCGTTGGCCGCCGACTGGCCGGGCAACCTGCGCCGGGTGGCCGATCAATTCAAAGCCGCGCTGCGGTAGAAAGCTGAACATGGGCCAATCCATCATCGACCTTGATAATGTCACTTTCTCCCACGGCGGCGAAACCGTTCTTGAGGCGGTGCGATTCGAAATTCCCCCAGGCGATTTTGTCGCTTTGATCGGTCCCAACGGTGGTGGGAAAACCACCCTGTTGCGCTTGATGCTCGGCCTATTGCAGCCGGACAAGGGGATGATACGGATCATGGGCCGAACGCCGGCCAAAGCCTCGCCGGCCATCGGGTATGTGCCTCAGAATGTGCATCTGAACATCCGTTTTCCCATCACCGCCCTGGATGTGGTGTTGATGGGCAAACTCAATCCCCGGAAGCGCTGGGCGCGCCGTTCCGCGACCCATCGACCGGAAGCGCTCGCGGCGCTCGCGCTGATGGGCATGGCGGATCACGCCCATAAGCGCATCGGCGATCTGTCCGGTGGCCAGCGTCAGCGGGTCTTCATTGCCCGCGCCCTGGTCATCCAACCCCAACTGCTGCTGCTCGATGAACCCACCGCGGGTATCGACACCAAAGGACAGGCGGATTTCTACACCACGCTCCAAGCGCTCAATCGCGACATCACCATTGTCGTGGTGAGCCACGACTTTTTGGCGATTTCCCGGTACATCAAATCGGTGGCCTGCGTCAACCGGCGCGTGCATTACCACAACCAGGCCGAAATCACGGGTGAAATGCTCGAAACCATGTATCCTTGCACGGCCGAAGAGGTGTGCCCGGTGGAACTGGTGGCCCACGGCCTGCCGCACCGGGTGCTGATGCCGCACCAGGAGCAAGAGAAATGATCGAGGCACTGGACTATGAATTCATGCGCCATGCGCTTCTGGCCGGTCTGCTCTCCAGCATCATCTGCGGTATCATGGGATCGTTGGTGGTGGTCAACCGCATCGTCTTTTTATCCGGCGGCATCGCCCACGCGGCCTACGGCGGCATTGGACTGGCCTTTTATTTTGGCTGGCCGTTTCTGGCCGGCACCCTCGGCTTCTCCCTGGCGGCCGCCATGCTCATGGCAGCCATCACCCTGCGGGCCAGGCATCGGGCCGACACGATCATCGGCGTGATCTGGGCACTGGGCATGGCGCTGGGCGTCATCCTCATCGACCTGACGCCGGGGTATAACGTGGACCTGATGAGCTATCTGTTCGGCAGCATTTTGACCGTGCCGGCCGGCGACTTGTGGATCATGACGGCCCTGGGCCTTCTTATCTCAGGCGCCGTGGCTTTCTACTACAAGGATCTTCTGGCCATCTCCTATGACGATGAATTCGCGCGCATCCGGGGCGTCCCGGTCAAAGGGCTCTACTTTGCCATGATCGGCTTGCTGGCGGTGACCATCGTGATGGTGATTCAGGTGGTGGGGCTGATCCTGGTGATCGCGCTGTT
>JABDRH010000219.1 GCA_013041835.1 Desulfatitalea sp.
GGCCTTCTGGGCGTGGATCATCTCTTAGCGGTAGATATTGACGAAAACGCCTGTCGGGAAGCAAGCGCCAATGTAAATTTGAATGGACTGGCGCACAGAATAGAAATAGTAAAAGGCACCCATGATCAGATTCCCTGGCAGCGAATTGACCTCATCATAGCGAACCTACGGCCACCAACGCTGGCCGGGCTGTTACCCTGGATGGCGGACAGAACCAGCGAAAATGGATTTTGGGTGTTGTCCGGTTTTCGGCCAACGGAAGTAGCATCTCTGCTACACCGTTTCGAATCAAATCATGAAATAATCTGGCAGGAACAGGAGCGTGGTTGGGCGGGATTGGTGATCCACCGCAGAAGGTCGTGAGAACCTATTTTTCGTTGGATTAGAAAAGGACGACCTATGGGATACAACCCGTATAGATCGTGCCGTTTTCGGGCTTTGGCGGTGTCGGCCTTGAAACCATTGACTGTAGGGCGTTTGCGAAGATCGCCGGGAACTCATGACGAGAAAACGAGAATCCGTTCGGTGACTCGGCAGATAATTATTTTTCCAGCGTCCTAACTATTTGAAAACTAGCTTTCCACCGTACCAGCCGGCTATGGCAGCGACAGTAAGATTGGCTAAGTTGAGCAAGGCAAAAAGAATATTGCCGCTCAACCCGTTCAAGTAAAGGTCCGGGCTGATCAACCACCAGATGGAAAGCAGCAGGCTCAAGGTCGCAACGATGCCCGCGCAGACCATCTTGGTTTTAAAGACGCGTGTCATACGGCCACCAAAGCGATGCACCCAGTCAATATATCCGGTACCGATGACCACCGGCATAAAGATACAGACAAAAATCAGATTGTATTTAGCGGCAACGGCGAAACCATGGGAGCTGAAAGACAACGCGGCAAGGGTGAAAAGAAAGCTGACAGGCAGGAGGCCGTTGGGAATGTGCACGGCGATCGGGTGGTCGTGGTATTGGGTCATCACCTGGGTGAACGCAGGTAATTTTGCGACACGGGGCATACGCTTCGGCCTGTCAGGCGAAGAGGCCGGTTTGGCTTCACCCGCTTCTTGCTCGTTCTTCGTTTCGGCAGGTGCTTCCGATAGGCGTTCAAAACGGTTGCGGTCGGCACCGCATACCGGGCACTTCTCCGGCGGTTCCGAGCCGGTATGGATGTACCCGCATACCGTGCAGCGCCATTTTCCAGCAACGCCTTCGGGTTGAGGGGCAGCCGCACCGGTTGAAACCGCAACCGGGTCTTGTGCCGGAGTCTCTTCAACTAAAATGAATTGGCTTTTATCGGCGCCGCATACCGGACATTTGTCAGGAGGCGACTCACCTCGGTGGATATAACCACATACCGTGCATTGCCATTGTTTCATGATTTTTCACCGATGTCCTTGCTGGTTAGCGGAGTGCCGAGAAGTAACTCTTCGTATTCGGTGGGGCGTTCCTGGTAGAGTTCAATCATGGCCTCATATTTGTTGCGTTCGTTGCTGTCTCGCCAGCAGTACCAATCCTCAATGCTCTGCCAGGTGCCGATAATCACCATGCAGTGGGGAGAGGCGTTTTGAACAAGGGTTTCTCCCGAGATGTAGCCGGGTTGGCGCATGGCATGGGCGCGAAGGTCGTTGAGCAAGGCAAGGATTTGTTTCGTTTTGCCGGGTTTGAAACAACGCTTGATCAAGATTTTGGCTATCATGGTGACTCCTCTGAAATCGATCGTAAACAATTCAATGGCGTTACCGCGCCATAAAGCTCCACAAGATGCCGGCGCAAATCGCCGAGCCGATAACCCCGGAGGCATTGCATGCCATGGCGTGCATGAGCAGGTAGTTGCTCGGGTCTTCCTTTTGCGCTACCAAATGAACTTCACGCGCCGAGCCGGGTACGGCGGAAACGCCGGCAGCTCCTAGTAATGGATTGATCTTCTCTTTTAGAAATAGATTCATAAATTTGGCGAAAAGTAAACCGGATGCTGTAGCAATAGAAAAGGCAATGGAACCGAGAAAAAAGATGCCCAATGCCTTCGGCGTAATAAAAACATCGGCCTGAGTGCTCGCGCCGACTGTAAAACCGAGAAAAATGGTAGCGGTGTCGATGACGGCCGAGCTGGCTGTCTTGGCCAGACGATCGACGACACCGGACACCTTCATGAGGTTGCCGAAAAAGAAAGGACCGAGCAGGGGGATGGAAGCCGGTGCAAGGAAACAGCAAAGCAACACACCGACAATGGGAAAGAAAAGCAGCTCCTTGCGGGAAACCTCTCGCGATGTCTCGGGCATGTGAATCAAGCGTTCTTTTTTGGTCGTGAGCAACCGCATGATCGGGGGCTGAATGATGGGGATTAACGCCATGTAAGAGTAAGCGGCGATTGCCACCGGGCCGATGAGATCAGGGGCTAATTTGGCTGTTAAAAAGATGGATGTAGGTCCGTCGGCCCCGCCGATAATGGCCACAGAAGCGGCTTCATTGGGAGCGAAACCCAAAGCGAGTGCGCTGAGCAGCGTGAAATAAATACCCATTTGAGCGGCAGCGCCAAGCAACATCAGTTTGGGCCGGGCCAACATGGAGGAAAAGTCGGTCATGGCGCCGAGGCCGAGAAATACAATTGATGGATAAATACCCGTTTTTACACCAAAATAAAGATAGTGCAAAACGCTGTTCTCTTCATAAATGCCGAGCCCGAAACCCTGAAAAAAGGGAATGTTGCCGATGATAACGCCAAAACCAATGGGCAGCAGGAGCAACGGCTCATATTGTTTGGCGATGGAGAGGTAGCAAAATAATATGCCTACGGCGATCATGATCAAGTAGCGCCAATCGGCAAGAGCAAAACCCGTGTTTTTGAAAAATTCAAGCACCAGATCCATAATTGCGTCGTCCTCAGAAATCGTTAAAAGGTTCCCGGTATGTTCAATCGTTTTTCCAGCTAAAGCGGCCATCTCCCTGTGGGATCAGATATCCGGTTTCCCGCAGGGCGCGTATCGTAATGTGTGGGTGGGGTAATTGGTCGCGATGGGAGCGTTGGTAAAGTTTAGCGATATCGAAGGAATTGCCCAGGTCATCAGAGAGGACTTGATATAGGCGTGCCGAGGCGTCCAGGTCGTTAAGAAAGTCGATGTCGGCCTCCCCGTGATCGGTGCAGCATGCCGGGGTAGCCGGTTCGGGTGTAATCTGTTTTTGCTCGAATAAGGCGATGATTTTATGAAGCTGGGAGATAATGAACGACAAGGTTGTCAAACCGAGTATAACGATGATCGCCCCGGCTATGGCCATGGCCCATCCATTGTTGGCTGCAATGAGCCCGAAATCGAGGTGCATGACGGACCTCCTCCTGTATCCAGAATGTATACGATGGCGTCAAGGCGGCCTGAGGTTTGACACAGGCAATGTGTTGAAATGTCTGTATCTTTTGCGGCGCCTGACAAGGTAAAATTCCGCTTTTAGAGCATAGATATCTATTCATGTCAACAAATTAATTAGGCTATGAGCGCCAGCGTATGGTTCTGCATTGTCGTTGACACCAGCGGTCCTGTTCCATATTCTATTTTGGGCGGCACAGGCGCCCTTGATGCCGGATCGGGTACCGTATGGGGCTCGGGAATAAAAAGCAGGAGGAGGAGACATGCCAGTGGATCTGGATCGTATTCTGACACTTTTTGAAGAGATCAACACGATTCCGCGCTGCTCCGGAAACGAGGCCGGTGTACGTCGTTGGTTACGGACGTGGGCCCTAGACCGTAATTTGGCAAGCCGTGAGGATGCGGCTGGCAACCTCGTGGTGCAACTACCGGCCACTGGGGGAGCGAACAAAGGTTTACCGGTGGTCATCCAAGGCCACATGGACATGGTCTGTGAAAAGCGGCCCGACGTTCAGCACGACTTCACCAGGGACCCGATCCGCTGCCTTCGCCAGGACGAATGGCTCACA
>JABDRH010000225.1 GCA_013041835.1 Desulfatitalea sp.
CGTCCCCCCTGGTCAATCCCTTCTCCGACACGCCCAGGATCAGTCTTTCCGCTTTAGAGACCGCCGATGTTGTTTGGGGCAACGTTTTTGCGATGGCATAGAGCCCTGGCAGGAAGATTGCGGCGGCTACAAACAAAATCATAGGCACGGCCTTCCGGATTCCTATCAGGTGTTTTTGCCACACAAGCAGCATAAAAGAGAGTCCCGCAACCATCAATACCATTGCCATGGTAAACGTTGAAATGAATACGCTGAGCAGACCGGCCGCCAGGCAGGTAGCGGCCACCCAACGGCATACCCTTTTTAAGTGTATGATGACCAGGGCGGCCAACGGTACCGAGCAGATGGCCAATGAGGTATATACTGTATACTCCCCGACGCCACAGGGCGCCAGGGTTGCGATATTTTGGGCGACACGGATGTTGCCGCCCATGGTCGTGCGGGCCACCCCGGGATCCGAAATCAACATCGGAAGGCCCAAAGCCAGGGAGCCGCACCACGAAAAAAGTATCCAAGAACGAAGTTTGACGATCCATTTGGGGCCGAGTTCGGTAAAAGCCGCGATCCAGACCAGAAAAAGGATCGAGATCAGCGGACTGTTGAAATAAGTATGCCATAAACTGCCGGCGTTGAACTCTTCCTGGGCGAAACGAAAGGCCGCTTGGATAAAGAACAGAGCCCCACAGACCAAAACGCCCCAGAAGCGTGAGAAGGCGCAAGTGATCGCCTCAGGATTGACAGCGAATATGGAAACGAAAGCCAGACACAATGCTGGCAACGTCGTCTTGAGTCCATGCCCCATAAATCGAATTTGAGGCGATGCAAAGGAAAGAAGGACGAGGGCCATGGCGCCGATGGCCAGGTAATGCCAGAAGGTACATTCGGCGGCAGGCTTCCGGTGTATACCCTCAACGTTGGGATAGTGGTGTCCGGGAGGTATCAAATCGAATTCTATTGCCGTGCGCCCACCTGGCCTGGGATGGTAGGTTCGAGTCGGCCGCTGTAGTGCCGCAAGGCAATGGATAGAATTGAAATTACGGCAAAAACAAAGCGTCCGGCAATGGATCCCCAAATTACAGACAAGGGGCCGAGGCCCGATTCGTATAGTAAGAAGGAGAGCCCAACGAACATCGCAAGACCAATGATTGCGGCAATAAGTTGTGTTCCATAGGCTTCTATGATGGAAACCATGTAGACCGGCAAACTGAGCGCCACGATCAACAAGTCGAGTAGCATAATGTTGATCAGGGGAACGGCGGGCACATATTTGGGAAAAGCGATCTTGAAGACATGTGGAAAAAGAAACCATGCCGTGACAATGCAACAGATCGAAATCAGGAAATTCATTACCATTGGTCGAATAACAAGGCGAAGGCAATCTGCAATTCTTCCGGTTTGCCCATACTGGTACGCCATTTTGGGCATGTACACCTGATTGATGGCGTTGGATAGTTGCTTCATGGCGGCAACGGTCATGATACTGAACATCATCAGGCCAACCCCTTTATCCCCTGCAAATCGGAGCATCAGCCAGATTTCGACGGTCAACCAAAAATTGTAGCGCAGAAAAGTCCCGATAAAGAGGCGCAGGCTGCGCTTGACGAGCTGGAAGAAAGGCCTTAACGAAAAAAACCATTTGACCTGGACCGGCCTCACGAGGTGCAGATAGATACCGGAAAAAGTCGAACCGAGAACGGAGCGAAGCACAAGCCCTGCAAATGGCCATATCAGGAAGATCGGAAGAACGAAGGTCGATATGGCCGAGGAGAAGAAGGTTCCTTTTGCCAGACGTTCGAACTGCTGCCCCGATCGGTAGGTAGTGGCGAGAAACCCGACGTATAGTACTGACCAGACTGAAACGATTTGAATGGACCATGCGGCAGCCGTTCTCCATTGAGATTGGGCCGCGGCGATAGCAGCCATCACAAGCAACCAGCAAGAAACAAAACCGCATGAAGAGAGACACCAACTCTGGCCGATGGCAACAGCCTGCCGAGCACGCTCCGGTTCACCACGGCCGATCAAGACTAAATATTCACGCTGGATTATGGTAAAAAGCCCCAGACTCAAAAACACAGCATTAGAGGCGACTACATCGTATTTTCGAATGAATCCCAACGTTTCGGGATCTATGAATCGCGCCTGAACAAGGGAGCCGATCACACCGAGCACGGTAGCCACCAGGTTGGCGGATGCAATCATGCCGATAGACTTGTATACTGATTGTTTTCCTTTTAAATCTGCCATACAGACAAATTACCGGCTGAATCCGGGATAGATGCGAATCAATCGTTTGATCACCGTTTTCAGCTTAAGAGATTGTATTATTTGAAGTAAACACGGAATCAGAGCTGATTTGGCCATGGACGACACTTGGAAGGAAGGTACCATAAAAGATAAATCCGACCGAAGGATCGCCCCTGATCAATCTCACGGATTAATTTTTCACGATTTGGGGGCACCGGCCATCTTGCATCTAAAAGTCAGGGGGGTCTTGCCTGCAACTGCTTCAGGCGAAACGGCCTGAACTTTAATTCTTTCAGCGCCTACAACTTCATTCAATAATTGCATACCTTACCTATCCAGGCCTCAAGGCCGTCTATACCCGCAGTTAGAATAATGACGATGGTATTGTCACCGGCACAATATTAACTACTTTCAGTCCTCGTGGTTTCATCAAAAGTGCATGTGGTCTGATACCAACTGACGAAAAGTCGATCTCAGCAAACCCGATGCTGAATGCTTTTGAATTTTCAGCAAGCGAAAAATCGCCTTTAGCCGGATTTATGAACATGGGATCAGAAAGCAAAGCGTTCTGATCATATCCATTCTTCTTCCAGGCCTCAAGGCCGCCTATGCCCGAAGCTTGTATAATGGCGATGGTATTGTCGCCAGCATAATACAGATTGTTTTCAGCCCTTAAAGTATTCTCTGAGAGCTGATTGGTTGTCAACAGTTTGGAATTTGAGCGAGTGGAATACACGATATTGTTTTCAAAGAGAAGCCCGGAAGAGGCACCTTTGAAATTGGCGATAAACACGACTGCGTCATTTGCCTCGGCGAAAATATTGTTGCGGATCCGGTTGTTCTTTCCACCCTGTATAAACATGGCGCCATGGGCACTGCCGTACACAAGATTGTTTTCAACCGTATACCCGCTGGCAAAAGAGTCCAGGTAAATGCCCCATGATGAAAAGATTGCCCTTTTGCCATTATGGGAGTACCCGATCGTATCCGTGAGAATGTTGTTTCTGATGATACTGTTGCTTGAAATGATAGCATCACTCTGTGTCACTTCAATGGCGCCGGTATCGTAGGTCTCCGTATTGGTGGTACTGATTCTGTTACAAAGAATCGCATTGAGTTGACCCGCTTGTTTCAAGGTGATACCGTACCTGGAGATATCGTGGATCTCATTGTGTTGAATCGTATTTTGACTGCATTGTCGCCCGGTGAGTGTGATGGCACCAATATTTTTGTAGACAGCGCCCAGGTTGCTGATGTGATTATCACTTATCGTGTTCGCCCAGGAGTCCTCCAACACGATACCGCCTTCAGCCCCTTGCACAATTGTATTGCCGATAATGGAATTGTTTTTGCCACCTTCGATATACATTGCATTCTTGCCAATATTTCTAAAAGTGCAGCTTTCCACTCTGCACCCGACCGCATTGGTAAATACGATCATGGCATTTCGACAAATTTTGAAGCCAATACATTCGTCATCGCTGCTAGGATCAGAACCACTAAAAAGCAAACCTTCAATTTGAATATGGCCGATCGGTTCTTTTATGGACCCAATGAACTCAAGCAACCGGGCATTGACAGGGGCGATTACTTCCGTAGCCGCACTAAAGGCCTTGATCGGATAATAAAAAAGCTTGCCACTGGATTTGTCCAAGAACCATTCACCTGGTGCGTCCAGAAATTCATAGCTGTTCTCTAAATGGTACCTGTCCCCGATACCGATGTCCGCTGTACATCCCTCCCCGCTGATACGAATGGATTGTTTTGATGGATCGACTTTATCCAATCGGACAATTTCGTTGTATGCCCTACAATCTCCAGAGGGAAAAATGTGTACTTCCTCTTCTGAATTAACAGAAAAATCTTCTATGACTTGAGCATCGCCTGGATCATAACAAAAAATGTGTCTGTTTGAAGGACCGTCGAAAAGGAAAAAGCTTCCATTAAAATCTTCAAAACTCTCAGCGTGGACAAAGGCATTTTGAGTGCTGTCTTGTATGGCAGCCAAGCTGAGGTCACCAGGTCGCCATTTTGAATCGCTGCTCAGCAAAAGAGCACCCAGCCCCATGACTCCGGTAGTGTTCTTGAGAAATAACCATCGTAAACGGCGGCGGCCTGCCGTTAGGGTGGTTGATGCAGATAAGCGCCACTCGAATTTTGTTTTCCAATCTCCTGTCACAGGCAGGCCGGATAAGGGAATGGGGGCAGAACCGTCTATGGAGAGAGCCACTCTGTCATCCATGGCGCCAACCCTTTCTGCCAGTTTGTGGGCATAGTTAACCCAGACCTGATATGTTCCGGTTTTTGGAATGAGGATGTTATATTCAAACCAGTTCCCATCAGCTCCCAACATACCGATTTTTCTGCCGGCACTTTTTGGGCATCGCGCTGTATAGAGAAATCCAGCGCGATGTGGATCGGATGGATCGAAATTGGGATATCGCGCCCGGATCTGTCGTTGGCCGTCCACAAAGAGCTGCCGGAAAAACCAATCACCGTTTTTTACCTCTGGCAACGTCACAGATACCCATCCGTTTTTCAGATTGGTAAAGCCGGTTATGCGCCGTCCACCCACCATCATGGGCGTTTCTCCGGGATAAGCCCTATATACAATGGGGGCATCTTGTGTCCCCGAATCCTGGCGTAGAAACTGTATAGCCCTATTAACATAATAGGTGCCGCCTCGTATCCAAACAGTCACAGGCCCAATCGGGTCATTTTCACATTTTAACCCTCGGATGAGGTCTCTGGCTTTGGTAATGGATGCAACAGGGCCGTCTGAAAGGGAAGCATTGGGTGCCGCCAAGCGACCGGACCATTGATCGTTTCCTTGTGTGGATACATAGAGTTGAATGCCTTGGGCAGCTTGCACGTCGGCAGGAAACTGGGGTATAATTAAATAGATTATAACAGCAGTGATGAATTTGGAGCTTTTGAAGATATTCATAGTGCCCTCCTCGAAAATCATCCCAACACTTATGCAATTTTCGAGCCATGGCAACCTATCTATTTTTATTTCATTTTTTTACTCATGAAGGCATCACGAGCCTTAAAAAATTCACACTATCGCAGCATTTTCCTGCTTCCGTTTTCCCGTGGGTGCGAGGCAAGCAAGACAGGATGTGGGGGTGTTGGAGTCAAGCAGCATCATTTTGAGCAGCAGGTGGGGCCAAGACATGTGGCTCCTTTGAGTGACGAGTTGGATTTTATCGCCATCAAACTATAATGGCAAGTCGTCTTCTTGCAATTGCGAGAAAATCAACTGTCCATTTGAACAAATCGTTTCTATATCATTAAGGATGAATCGAGCACCAACACGTCTTGGACTCAGCAGCGATGCTCGATCAATGACTATAACGATCAAATACAGGGTAAATCAGATACCGGCCCTGGCAATTTACCTTGGCCGGCATGAATGCGAAAAGTGCACCTTGGCTGGTTCCACATTTCCTTGCGGGAAGAATACTTGCGCCGACAGCGTTGATAGGAAAGATCGCACAGTTCAAGGATCTGATGGATGAAAAATGCGAGCAAATTCAGAACCAGAAAGTTCATCGAAAGATACTGCTTTCCATGTCCATAATTGTGCTCGATGCGGTATATTGTTTATCCATTGATACTTGTGGTGTCTGCCTTTTTCATCGATGAATTCAAACCCTTGATCTTGGCCCATCTTGGTGATGTCGTCGACCCACTCGAACAGGATTTTATGGTCCGTGGGTTTGGCCACGAGGATATAGGACATGTCGTTTTCTTTAAGGGCGTC
>JABDRH010000228.1 GCA_013041835.1 Desulfatitalea sp.
GCCCAGACCTTCCATGAGACCGACGGAGGTGGTGCTTTTGCCTTCTCCCAAGGGGGTTGGGGTGATGGCGGTCACTTCGATGTACTTGCCGTCCGGTTTATCTTTCAGGCGGTTGATGATCTTGAGAAAATCAACCTTTGAAAGCCGGCCCATGGGCAGCATCTCGTCTGCTTGCAAACCCAGTTTCTCACGCCAATCCTCGGGCGTCGGCATGTTCTTTTCCGCCGCTTCGGAAATCTGCCAGTCGGCCATTTTTGTCGCATCGTAAGCCATCGATCCAACCTCCTTTGTTAGGGTGTTTACTAATTAAATAAGGGCGTTCGGTTACCCCGTGACGCCGGGTTTAAACCTTGAGGACCCGTAAGAAGCCATTGATAAACTTCGGCCTCTTAACATGGGAGTCAGTGTTTGGCAAGATTAAACCTGGCCGGCCCGGTCTTGCCGGTGCAACCGGGTATAAAGCCCATTTTGGGCGATCAGTTGCTCGTGGCTTCCTGATTCGGCCACGCGTCCATCCTTGAACACCAGGATCCGGTCGGCCATGCGTGCCGTGGAGAGCCGGTGGGCCACCAGAAGGCAGGTGCGGCCGGCGATCAGATGCTTCAGGGCGGCATGGACGGCCGACTCGGTCTGGGAATCGATATAAGAGGTGGCTTCGTCCAGCAGAATCAGCCGGGCGTTGCGTGCCAGGGCCCGGGCGATGGTGATCAATTGCCGCTCTCCGCTGGACAGGCCTGCCCCTCCCTTTTTCAGGTGGGTATCCAATCCCTGGGGCAAGCGCGCCATCAGGTCGCCGAGGTTGGCGGCCGCCACGATGCGGGCGACAGTGGCGTCATCCACCCGGGCGGAATCTGAGAATATATTGCGACGCACGGTCGTGGAAAACAACACCGGCTCCTGGGTGACCAGGGCAATGCCGGCTCTGAGCTGCCGTAAATCCCACTGGCGCAGGTCCAGACCGTCGAAGCGAATGGCGCCGGAGCCGGGATCATAGAAGCGCTGGATCAAATTGAGCAAGCTGGTCTTGCCGGCGCCGGTGGGCCCCACCACGGCCAACGTGGTCCCCTGTGAAATGTCGAAGGAGACATCCTGCAAAATCCATTCACCGGGCGTATAGGCAAAACAGACCTTGTCCAGTCGCAACCGGCCGACATCGGCCGCTGGGGGAGAAAACGCCGCCGGCCGTCCATCGACGCGGGGCAGCCGGCTATCCAGGTCCAGCAGGCCGAAAATTCGTTCCGATGAAGCCAGGGCGTTCTGAAGCACATTGTAGTTCTGGGCCAATTCGCGGATCGGCCGGAAGAACATGCGTACGTAGCTCAATGCCAACACCAGATCGCCAAGGGTGAGATGGGTGCTCATGACACGCTGTCCGCCGTAAAGAATCAGCACGGCCAGGGCAACCAGGGCCAACACCTCGATCATGGGCATAAACAGCGCAAAAACATGGATTTCCTGCATGCCCAGCCGATAGTTTTCCTGATTCAGGCGGTTGAACCGCTCGAAATTATAACGCTCGCGCACAAACGTCTGGATGGTGCGGATGCCTTCGATGGTTTCGGCCGTGTGGGTATTGATCTCGGCCACTTTGATGCGCAGGTTGCGAAATACGTTTCGCGCCCTCACGGAGAAGCGGGCTGCGGCCCACACCACCAGGGGCAGCACGGCAAAAACGGCCAGGGAGAGCCGCCAGTCGAGGAGTGCGAATGCAATGGCGATGCCCGCCAGCAGAAACAGATCCTTGACCACGGAAGAGACAAAAGTCGTGAACAGCTCGTGCATGTTCTGCACATCGTTGGTCACCCGGGTCACCAGACGTGCGGTGGGGTGTTTGGAAAAAAAGGCCATGCTCTGCTGCTGAAGATGATCGAACAGTCGCATGCGCAAATCGTGCATGACCCGGTGGCCGGCACGCTCCATGATGATGCGCTGAACGAAGGTGATGCCGAAATCAGCCATCACCAACGCAACGTAGACCAGCACCAACCCGGCCAATCCGGTAAAATCGGACTGTCGCAGGATGAGCAGGTCGGACCGTGGCAGGCGGCTCAAATCATCGAAAGCGATACAGGTCCCGTCGGATCGCACCATGAACAGGTCACTATGTCGAAGGACCACCGCCGCCTTGGCGGCGTCGTGCATATCCACGCACAGACGACGTTGCGAAACGACTTCACCGGCGACCATGGATTGGTCGGTACTGCCGTTGCGATGGGGCAGAATATGGCGATCCACGGCGATTTTGCTAAAGTACGGCAAGGCCAATTCAAGCAGCGTCAACGCCAGCACCAGCAGCACGGAGCCGGCCAGCAAGCGGCGATAAGGCGCCAAAAAGGGCAACAACCGCCGAAGGAGGCGGGTGTCGCGGACATCGGTTTGATGCCCCTCTTC
>JABDRH010000237.1 GCA_013041835.1 Desulfatitalea sp.
ATCGCGCACCAAGATCCCATCCTCGCCGCCATGAAAGATCATTGGAAGGTGACGGCCGCATTCCCGGTGGAACTTCCCATTGGCAAGCGCCTGCGGCCGACACTCGCCAAAAGCCTTTGGAGCATCGTGTTGGCCGTGGTCTTCTGGAGCGCCCTGACCTTATCCCAAAGCGAGATCGTGGAACGTGTTTTCACCATTGCCGTGGAATACGCCGGGATCGCTCCGAATCTGGTTCTGGTGGACGAACGGGAGACACAGGTCCGTATCCGCGTGGCCGGCGCAAAATCAGTCATCAATGAATTGGCGGCGGGCCTGCCGGTGGCCAAAATCAATCTTTCCGGAGCAAGCACGGGCCGTCAGAAATTCCTGATCACCGAAGAAAGCATCCGTCTGCCAAAGGGGGTTGAGGTTATCGATATCGTGCCATCGATCATCGATATCGACCTGACCACCATCGTGGAACGTGAGGTGCTGGTGAATCCGCAACTGGTCGGGACACTGCGTGGGGGGTTGACCCTCGACGCCATGGAGGTGTCGCCCAGGCATATCAAAGCTCTGGTGCCGGCGTCCGCCACCGTTGAAAAAACCTTAAGCGTAACCACAACCCCCATTTACCTGGAGAGCATTTCGGGGGATGCGGCGGTGTACTGCAAAATCATCGCGCCGCCCGAATACCAGCCCTTGGCGCGTAGGTGGCCTGATGTCGTGGTCCGGCTCGATGTGTCCACTGCCAGGAGATGAATTGTTTGCTTAACAAACCGCTTCCGCCAACCCTTGTATAACGATTTGGTTGAGATTGCGCCAGGCAGCGCGTTCCTGAAGAAAGAGGCGCTGGTTGAGTTCCAGCTCGATGCCCCTATAGCCTTTGGGAAAAAGGGTCCGTAGATAGGTGGTCAGGCCGTCGGAAACGCCTTTGTAGGGTGCATTGCTGCTGATGTTGAGCTGGGGTTGAATCCGGCGCATGGCGTTTTTCCACCGGCGGCAGAGATCTCGTTCTTCGGTTCGACGCGGATCATAGAGCAACCCCACGTCCATGGGGCGCTCCCGGTCATTGAAGAACGGTGTAAAGCTGTGGCAGGCGATTTGCAAGACATCTTGCCCTGCTTCAATGGCCTGGGTCACGGCTTTCAGGATGGAATCGCGGTGAGCAAAATAATGGCGTCGGAGTATCTTTTGCTTTACCTCCGGCGCAAGATGTCGCGTGAATTGGGAAAAGAGCCGGGGATGATCCACGCGACGGTTTAAGTCCACCAGAAGCCGCGAGGTGGTAGCGGCAAACAGGGGGGCCCTGAAATATTTTGCCATGCTGCGTGCTGTTATCAAGGCACCCTTGTCATAGCTGCAATGGGTTTCAAGAATTTCGCGATGCTGTTCGAAAAGCCGCTGGAAGGCTTTGGGGATTTTATTGCCGCCGTGCTCACAGGTGATGATCATCATAGTGTTTTTCTAAGGGATAAACAGTTCTCCGCGCTGCAAACCATCGCACAGCGCCGTATAAATCTCGAGCAGGTGTTCTCGTCGGAAATCCTGCTTTAAGGCGGCCAGGATGCGTCGGGCAAGGCACCCTTTGGAAAGCATTACATTCACCGCGTTGCCCAACGCCGGCGCCAGGGCCGCCGAATCGATGCATGCTTGCGCCAGATGTTGCCAGATCTCCCCGGCACGCAGACGCGGACTCGCGATGCCCAGGCATTGCAAGAGGTCGCTGTCGGACACCATGGCTTGATCCCCCTCGCGAATCACCGCCAAAAACAGGTCGGCCAGCTTGTCGGTATCCAGATGGTTCATGCGCTCGAGAGGTTGCCAGCGCTGGGCACAAAGTGTTTCCAGCGCCGCTCTAATCAGGATGGCCGCCGCAAGATCGGCCTGGGGGGCCTCCTGGATATCCAGCACCCGGATCTCGATGGCGCTCCGGTCGAAGCGTGCGATAGCGCCGCGGGAATTGAGGAATTCATGTTGCAGGGTGCCCTCGGGATCATGAGGGGCAATATCGGCGTACATGCGTTGAAAAATGTGCCGTTCGTATTCGGCGTGGCTGTAAATCGGTTCCGGCACGATGCGGCCGGCCACCGATGGAATGCGCACGGCGTTGTGGCGGTAGACTTCCATGCGGGCGTCCAGAAAGCGGGTATCCCGGCCGTTGAGAATGGGCGATGCAGCGGTGAGTGCCGGCATGATCGGCAGCAGCAACCGGATTGCCGCGTGCAGCCGAGCAAACTCCGCATCGCCGCAAAAGGGCAGATTGATATGGGTGCTTTGCAAGTTGGACCAGCCGTGGCCGCGGCAACCGAAAATGCGGTCGTAAGTTTCGTAAACCGGGCTGTATTCGTGCGGCCAGAGAACGGTTTCGGTCATGGGGTCCATCCAGGGATGGCACGCCGTGGGCATTAACCGTCCCCCCATTGGCGCCAGGATGGCGTTGATATGCCGGATGTGCTGTTGGAAAATCTCGGCGAGTCCCTCGAGGCGTTTGGCCGGTCCGTTCGTCTTGAGTTCGATAACATGCAGCACCAGCTCGTTGGACCAGGCCAAGGGCCCCATTTCCACTTCGGATAGGATCTTGCCGGCCGCGCTCTCGAGCACTCGGTCGGCGATGGGCATCACCGACAGGCCGGATTGATCCACAATCATATACTCCAGCTCGATGCCGACGGCTTCGAACAGATGCAAATCGGGTTCACGCGAGGATTTACTCATGAATTACGACTCCCCGCGGCCCTGGCTTCGATGCGTTTCAGGAAGATCTCCATAATGCGCAGGTAGAGCTCATCGTGCAGGATGTCATCTTCGTATCCGGCCTCGATGTTCGGGTTGTCGTTGACTTCGATCACAACCGTATTTTTGCCAACCTGCTTAAGATCCACGCCGTAGAGTCCGTCGCCGATCAGATTGGCGGCTTTTAGGGCGGTTTTTACCACTACCGGCGGTACCTTGCCCACCGGCAATGTTTCCACCTTGCCGTAGACTTCCCGGCCGCCTTTGTCTTTGCGCACGATCTGCCAATGTTTGCCGGCCATGTAGTATTTGCAGGCAAACAGGGGTTTTCGGTCCAGGATGCCGATACGCCAGTCGAATTCGGTGGGCAGGAATTCCTGGGCGATGAAGAGTTCTGATTTTTTTAGAAGGTGCCTGGCTTTCTCCAGCATGGCCGCCGGGTTATCCACCCTGACCACGCCTTGGGAAAAGGCGCTGTCGGGCTGCTTGAGAATGCAGGGGTAGCGGATGCCGGGCAGCAGTTGTTCAAGGTTCTTGGCATGCACGATGTGGGTTTCGGGAATGGAGATCCGCGCGCGTCCCAGCAATTCCGCCAGGTAGACTTTATTGGAACAGCGCAGGATCGATTCAGGGGCGTCGATGACCACCAACCCTTCGGCTAAGGCCTTTCGCGCCATGCGGTAGGTATGATGATCCACATTGGTGGTTTCGCGGATGAAGAGGGCATCGAACTCCGACAACCGGTTGGAATCCTCCCGGGTGATGAGTTCCACACCGATGTCCAGTTCATCGGCGGCCTTGGCAAAGCGTTTGAGCGCCTTGGCGTCCGAGGGCGGTCGCAGCTCGTTGGGATCGTGCAGGATAGCCATGTCGTAGCGTGTCACGAAGCGCTTGGGAATATAGAGCCGCTTGCCGGAAAAGTACTCCGAAGCCACACCCTGGGCAAAGTCGCGCTCTTCGGCAGGAATTTCTTTCACACTCAGAGGAGAGACGTTGCTTAGTTGCCAGCGAGCGGCATGGCAGCCGAAATCAGCTCTTAAAAAAGGTGCTGGGAAGAATTTGAACAATCGCGAACCGATCTGCTCGAAGCGTTTATCCGGGCATTTGCCGAAGTAGACATGGATGGAAATTTTGGGCGGGTCCTGAAGGGTGAAACGCTTTTCCAATGCGCCTTGCAGCTCGTCGGAGACCAGATGGATGATCCCCACCGACTTCATGTCCTGGATGGTGGTGATGTTGGGTACCGGTTTGTGATTGCGTGCTTCGGCCAGCAGGCTGGCATAGTAGCCGATGCTTTGGTAGCGGTAAGAGCGGCATATATTGAACACCTTGGCGCCCTTTAGATTGGAATAGGAGCGGTCGGACAAGTAGTTGCGCGCCGCAACCGGCTCCACTCCGGCGAATTGGAGGGGGCACTCCTCTGGATTTTCAATGACGACGAGAATGGTCACGGTTTTTCCTCTGTAACTCTTTTTCCTTGGCAGGCGTAATGACCAAAAGGTTGGCGTCATAGGTCAAGATGCCCAGCATGATGGCGCATACCAAGCGGTTTAGGCGGACCGAGTAGATCTGGGTGTCGCCGCTGATGGGATTGGGCAGCAGCGGATCAGCCACCAGGGCTGTACGCTGGATCATATCGTAACCGCAAAGCACCACGAAATGACCCGAGGGCACCCCTTGGATGTCGTCATAGACCAGTTTATCGTCCACCTCGATCTCGCGAGCCGTTCGGTACAGGAATGTGGCCGAAAGACCCGTGAGGATGGGGATCGCGCGCTTGAGCAGGCCGCGCACCAATCCGGTGGTCAGATCTTCGAATTGAATCGTTCCCCCCAGGCGTAAAAAATCAAGGTAAGCCCGGCTGGCCGTATGGATTTTGGGATGTGGCTTGACCTTCATCTGCCGTTGCAGACATTGCACTATCTGCCGGGTGCCCCGCTTGAACCAGGTAGGATCGAAGACCTGCAGGTCATAGGTATAGAGTTTTGCCCGATAACCGCGCTTGAGGGCATGGCACCCCATGAATACCGCCAGGGTACCGCCCCCTTTGAGTTGCTTGACTTGGCGGATCACTTCGGGCAGTCCGATGGTATCGCCGTAATAGTGATAGACGGCCTGCAAACAGGTGGGGCCACAGGTGGTATCATCGGGTTGTGGCAGAATCTTTAATGGAATTCGAGTATCCATCAAGGTCTGGAAAAGTTGCCATTTTGGGCGAAATATTTTTTTTTATCAATAAGTTTCGGATGCATCTGACATCACTCCCTGCCCATTCGACCTTAAAAACCGAATTGATACCAACCCGTTCTGAACAGGTCAACAGGCAAGAGGGTGACTTTTGCCGGGTGCCAATCCATGCGTAAGTGTTCACAGGGCCCACATCTTACCCTAAACATCCTTTTTGTATGCGCTTTCCATGATTGCAGTTCAGCAACGGCTGACTTTGTTCAAACTATTTTGAAAAGCGTTTGAACGCCCTGGATGGCTTGAAATTTTTTTTGCTTGACACGTGATTTTGGGTATAGTACCCACAATCACAAAAATACAAGGCAAATTGATGTCATTCTCTTTGCTGATTTACCTGTCTCGCTTTTTTATAAACGCATTTTGGAAGAGTATAAACAAACCAGTACTGATTCATTCGCAAGCCGATAATGCTGGCGATGAAGAGGGGGCGATGGATTTTCGGTACAAGAAAATAACAGCCCGTGTTCTGGTGCCATAGAAGTACGGGCGAAAGAGGCGTCTTTCGTTTTTTGCCGGGAAATGATGAGCCGTTTGGTTCAGCACTTCCATGGAATACTGGGGTGGTTCAATATTGAAAGAGGCGTGTGAGCATTGGCGCTGCTGGTGAAAGCGCTGTGGTCATCTGACCAAGAGTCGGCGCATCGCAGGGGTGACGATGGGAACGATTCTTGTTTTCAATAAGCTGATCTGTCTCTTCCAGTCTGACAAATGGCCGGATTTATGACCCCCGTGGGAAAAAAGAATGCTTGTTCAGAGAGTTCAACCGTGGTATCGGTAATGAATCGGAGCCATTTCCATCTCATTCCATATCACTGGAGGTTAGGCTTTTTGGGCTCCTCGTAGACACGGCCGCGTATTTGTAGTCGCGGGTTGTCAGGCCGTCTGGTATCAATTCAGCCTCGGCAATTCGACGGAGAAGTGCATCTGCTTTGAAGCTTCATTTAATTCAGATCAGCCGATAGTTTTTTTCGTATATCAGTTGATTTGGCGCGTTTGGTTTCAATCAAGTGCAAGGTGAGTGAAAGGAATGTGCAGCGTGAAAGGTATCAGGGAGGCAAAGTTTGGAAGGTGAAGTTAATAAAAAGCTTAGGAGGAACGAGACTATGAAATCGACTCTCATGAAGTTTGCGATTATCCTTGCCATCGCACTGATAGCAGGCAACGCGATGGCTACCAACCCCCCCGCTCCAACCCCCGAACCCGAAGGTGATCCCACTTTGCTCGAATGCATGCAAGAATGTGGCATTAATCACACTTCAAGACCCCTGGCGGTCGTCAGATCCATCAAATATTGCCTTGGCCTGAAGCCGACCAATTTCTTGCAGGTGGGCAAAATGATCGCTTTGGTGCAAAGTGAGAATATTAGCACACTCATCTCTGAGCAAATGGAATTTAAGGGATGTATGAACGATAAAGGGTTCTCAGGCATAGAAGATCTTCCTTTCCGGGAGCTTGAAGCGGCAATGGCGATGCAGGCCTGTCGCAAAGAGGTTCTAACGGGTGTCGTAGAAGCACACATCGGTGACATCGGTGCTTTCAAAATGTGTTTGGAAACTGCGAAACAACAAACCCGGCTTGATGATGCCTTAGTAGAAGCCAATGCTTGTATCGCCGCAGCAAACGCCGCGGATTAGACGGATTGGCCCAAATAGACATGAAATCGCTTTTTTGTTGTGGTAATGCGCTTAACCCCTGAATAATTAGATCCGCTTTGCCTCGCTTGATCGGCCCCCGCAGAATCGTTCTGTGGGGGCTATTTTTTTTACCGGCACGCGGGGAAGCCGCCTAACTGTTAGGTATTTAAAATAATAGTGATTTGATTCGGCGCTCCAAATCTGCCGAGAGGGCCGATGGCGTGATCGCCTTTTTTGGTTTTTGACGCATTGGGTTGGGACGTTTGACCCAAAACAGTCTTTTCCCTTGCCCGTATATGCCTCCATTTGTTATGTTTGTCAGGATTTTGGGTGGTTTTCTTTATTTTCTACCGCCGTTTTCGAAAATGAATGCGTGTTGAATATGGACCATATCCTTTATTTGCCCTGACGAACAAACAAGGAGTTTGTCCATGGCGTGGTTTTACAAGCATGGGGATCAAGAGGTTGGGCCGGTAGACAAGAGCCAACTGCAGGCGTTGCTCAAATCCAGCACCATCAATGGTCAGACACTGGTGCGTGATGAGAAGTCGGACCAATGGCGCCCGCTGGCCCAAATGGCCAAGGCGAAACCTCAGGCCGCCGCTTCGCCGCCGCCTGTGCCTGAAGCGTTCTCATCTTCCACGCCCCCTGGGCCTGAGCCGGAATCCGGTCCCCAAGCGGTTTCAGACGCGACGGTCTGCTCCCAATGCGGCCGGTCGTTTCCCCAGGACCAGGTCGTTCGCTTTTCTGATCAGGTCATCTGCGGGGCGTGCAAGCCGATGGTCGTGCAGCGGTTCAAGGAAGGGGTCCGTGCGCCGGGATCCTTCCGGTACGCCGGATTCTGGATTCGCTTGGGCGCCAAAATCATCGATACCCTCATCATGATTGTGGCCCAGCAAGCCATCATCATCGGTTCTACCTTTCTGATCTTTGCCGCTACCGGTCAAGACATGGAAAGCAAGCCCGCACCAGGCCTAATGCTGCTGCTGTTGATTCCCTATGGTTTCGCCATGTGTCTTCAGTTGTTCTACGCCACCTTTTTTCTGGGTCGCTATGGCGCCACTTTGGGCAAGATGGCATGCAAAATCAAAGTGGTGGCACCGGAAGGCGACCGCATCAGTTATGCAAGGGCCTTTGGCCGCAATTTTTCCGAAATGGTCAGTGGTTTCACCTTGGGCATCGGTTACTTGATGGTGGCCTGGGACGATGAAAAGCGTGCGTTGCATGACCGCATCAGCAGTACGCGCGTCGTGTTCAAGTAGTATCGCGTGCCGCTATGATCGCCTGCCCCAATTGCAGACAGATACAGCCGACCGAAGATATCAACACCGGCCGTCTGACACCGTGCCCCCACTGCCGCACGGTGTTGCGTATCGACGCGTTCAATGCCTTGCTGCGGCGAAATGCCGACGAGGCGCAACCCCAGGTGGTCTTCGAGCAGGGTCAGGCCGAGTGTTACTACCATCCCGGCAAAGCGGCGGTGACGCCGTGTGACGGTTGCGGCCGACTGCTGTGCAGTCTTTGTCAGGTGGAACTGGACGGCGACAACTTGTGCATGACCTGCCTGCAAGCTGCTAAAGACAAGGGCACGAGCAGTAATTTGCAGCAGAAGCGAACACGCTTCGACACCATCGCCCTTCACC
>JABDRH010000245.1 GCA_013041835.1 Desulfatitalea sp.
CATCAGCTATGGTACCGCCATCATCACGGCCTTGACTTTTCTGGCCAAAGCCAATGTGCACGGCGCTTACCACTTGGGCGGTATCCTGTTGGCCTACCTGTATTATCGTCCACCTTCCCATTTGCTGAATGCCAACTGGTGGCGTTGGAAAGTGTTCGAGCGTTCCCGAAAGCGAAACCGCCACCGATTCACGGTAATCAATGGAAAACGCGGCAAAGGTAAGGTAGGCGATGGCAGCGACGGACCGACCATCCACTGAAATACATTTTGCAGATGACATCCGTAATCGTCGCATCATCGGCAGGGTTGATGTAGAAAGGCTTAATTTCATCCGATCGGGGGGGGATTATGTCATGCGCCGTCACTTCCGACAAGGACTGCGTTCCCACGTGATGGCCTTGTTCGATCCGGATGAAATCGCATTGGAGCAGACGGGCGTGCTGATGGGGGGTGTCCGCTGGTTTCCCAGGGCGCAGCCGCTAAGAATCTTCAGGATCTTCCGCGCGCGGCTCGAAACCCTCGACCAGGCCCTTGAAGAAATAAGACGTGTGAAAATGATTGAAGCCTACCTGGCGCCCGACGGCTTTGCCCGATCAACGGAGTTTGTGGTGGATTACCTGTCGCCGCCGGGGCACGCCATCTTGCTTTGCGGCCTGCAAGAGTTTGTGGACGGAGAAATTTTAAATCCCTGGAGCTTGCTGAACAAAGAGACTTTTCTGGATCATATATACCATGCCCTGAGCTGCAATGCCCTCGAGCCGTTCGGCGAACGGCGTGATTGGAAACTGTGTGCCAGGGCATATGCAAGGCGATTTGTCGACAACATCAAGCGTATGATCATGGAGACCGGCCATGTGCCGGACCTTGCCGGGGTAGGCAACCTGATCATGACGGCGCAAGGCGCCGTCAAGCTCGTGGATATCAACAATAGCACCAGAATCAGCCCTGGGGGAAAGATCGCATTGGACGATAAGGGCTACCCGGTTGGGGATAAATCCATCGAGGCATTGTCCTTGTTGGAGGAAAAGATGGTGGAACGACCCGTCGATCGCACAGAATGGATCTATCAAACCATTCTTTCCCCCGAAAGAATGGCGAACGTCCGCATGCTCACGGATGCTTTTCAAGTCAAGGCCGTGACCGGATAGACCGACTGCCGGGAAATACGCGTGTTTCTTTCAGTTTCCCGTATCGGCGGTGCCGAAAGCCGGCGTCAGCGCTTTGTGTTGCCGCGATGTCCTAGTTTAGGCAGGGATTTTCAAAAATGTGTTGATCCGGTTGGCCTTTGCGTTTGCGAATCACTTGAATGCCGCCCATGCGGCGGGGGGCCGGCAGTTCATTTTGATCCTTTTCCTGGCTGGCGGCATTGAGCAACTGGCGGAGTTGATTTTCGATTTTCTCTTTTTTAGCGTTTTCCATTACCCTTTCCTTTGTATTTCACTAATTCATTGTAAACCGGTTCTTCATCTATCGGTCAAGCATCCATCACGCCGCTTGCCGTTTGACGGCAAATGCAGTCGGGCTAGAGAGACACTCGGCGCATTGCGTTTATCACCAGAGGTGAAGAAACCTTTAACATTCAATTCTACGAAGAATGTAGCCTAATGGGGACCGCCCCCTGTGGGATTGGAATGCCTCGGATAAAGGCGAACCTTAATCGGCTGGCTTATACTTTACCCCGTATGTTTTGGCAAGTGTTTTTTTGGGAAAAGTTGCCGAATGCTTCTCAGGAAATAAGAACCTTGAGCATTAGATCTCCCCGGGTTCCGTCCGGACGCGGTTTGCCCTGCCCCTGGAGTCTCAAGATTTTGCCAGCGGTGACACCCGGGGGAACATTGACGCGGTAAAGCCGGCGCTGCAGTCCGCTGGGGATGTTGACCAGTTTTCGCGCGCCCACCAGGGCTTCGTAAGGTGTAACGGCAATGGTGGCGTGCAAATCCGCATTGGCACGCGGCTGATCGGGACGCGCGACCTGCAGCCGGTGTGAACGTTTCTTGGCCGTGGCGCGGCGCACCCGCTTGGTCAGTCCGGTCCCGGGAAGCTGTTCGAACAATTTGAGAAAAAGGATCCCAAAGACAAAGCCGCCGATGTGCGCCCACCAGGCGATGCCGCCGGCCGCGCCGGAAGCGGCGGTGGCGCTGAGAAACTGCATGACAAACCATAAGCCCAGGAACACAAAGGCGGGTATCTCCACGAACCAGGGGATGAAGACGATGGGAATCAACGTCAGGATGCGTGAGCGGGGATAGAGGATAAAATATGCACCCATGACGCCGGCGATGGCGCCGCTGGCGCCGATGGTGGGTGAGGCGGAGTGGGCGTTGATGATCAGGTGAGACAAACCCGAGGCGATGCCGCACAACAGATAAAATGCCAGATAGCGCAACGGCCCCAGGCGGTCCTCCACATTATCGCCGAAAATGTAAAGGCTCCACATATTGCCCAGCAGATGAAAGAATCCGCCGTGCAGGAACATGAAGGACACCCAGGCGAACTGCTTTTGAAATGCCGGTATGTGCGGGTCCCAACCATACACCGTATATCGCGCAGGAATCAGGCCGAATTCGAATATCACGCGCTCCGATCCGAGCATCATCTGCAGCAGGAACACGGCAATGTTCAAAGCAATCAAGATGTTATTGATTACCGGAACATTCTTGGAAGGTGTGGTATCTCGAATGGGGATCATAGGATCAATTCAACGTGCTCGGCTTTGGGTGTTCGATTGGATCGACCTATTGAATGTCCATGCTGATATCCACCGCTTGGGCCGAGTGGGTCAAGGCGCCGACGGAAATAAGGTCGACGCCCGCGTCGGCCATAGCACGCAGGTTGGCCTCCGTGACGCCGCCGGAGACCTCGACCAGGGCGCGGCCGCCAATCAGGGAAACAGCCTGCTTGACCGCCGCCAGGTCCATGTTGTCCAGCATGATCACGTCGGCTTTGGCGTCCAGGGCTTCGCGGACCTGGGCTTGGTCCGCGGCTTCGACCTCGATGCGGGTCAGATGGGACACCTGACGGCGGATGGCTTCGACCGCAACCGTGATGCCGCCGCAGGCGGCAATATGGTTGTCCTTGATCAATACCCCGTCGAACAGGCCCATGCGGTGATTGGATGCGCCGCCCATGCGCACGGCGTACTTTTCCAGCACCCGCCATCCGGGCGTGGTTTTGCGCGTGTCCACCAGGCGAATCCGGCTATCGGCCAGCAGTTGAACATACCGGCGCACATGCGTGGCGATGCCGCTGAGGCGTTGCAGAAAATTCAATGCCGTGCGCTCGGCCATGAGCAGGGCGTCCAGGCGGCCGCTCAGCCGCGCCACCACACTGCCGGCGGCAACGACAGTGCCGTCGGCAGCATCGGCCGTGAACTGCAATTGGGCATCCAGGCGTTCAAAAACACAGCGGGCCACCGCCATGCCGGCCAAGACCAGATCCGTTTTAGCCACTATTTCGCCGCGTCCCATGGTGCCCGGCGCGACCAAGTGGCCGGTGGTGATGTCTCCGCTGCCGATGTCTTCTTCCAGGGCCATGTCGATGAGCCGGTGGACCGCTGGTGTCAGATACGGTGCATGGGTGGATAGTGAATGCGTCATAGTCGATTCAGGTGCTCAAAAAAGACCGCACCCGTTCCAGCGTGGCCGTCAGCTTTTCCTGCTTTTCAGACAGGGCCGTCTGCTTTTTACGCACTTCGTCCACGACTGCGGCTGGGGCCTTGCTCAGGAAACTGTCGTTGTTGAGCTTTTTGTTGATGGCGGTCAATTCTTTGTTGAGTTTGCCCATCTCCTTTTCAAGGCGCTGGGTCTCCTGGGAGAAATCAATCACCCCTTTAAGTTCCACCAGCATCACCGCGTCGGCCACGATGGCCGTGGCTGCCGTGGGGGATCGCTGACGCTCATTTTGAACGGACAGATGCGCCAGACGGGCCAGATTGGTAATCATCGCCTGGTGCGATTCCACCATGGCTCTCAGTTGCCGGTCGTCGGTCTGGATGGCGACCTGGAGTTTGGTCGCAGGGGGAATATTCATC